>JBDTTY010000045.1:0-10956 GCA_040007975.1 Betaproteobacteria bacterium
GTGGCGGCATATGTACAACCAATCGAAGAGTGACTCGATGCATTTGATCGCCGACCACGACTGCGACGAACACGGCGCGACCAAGCATCCGCCGCACTGATCCCGACAACGATCAGAGAATGACCGGGCGGTCCGACAGTTCGTTGCGACCACCGGCTCCCGGTGCATGCACCACCAGCAGTTCGGTGATTGCCGCAATGCCCGCCTCGACTCCTTCCGCATAATGCCCCGCGCGAAATGCCGTTTCCATCGACCGGCAGATTGCCTCCCAATCTGCAGCACCCACCAGCGCATGAATGCGGCGATCCGCGACGATCTCCACGTCCTTGTCGGCCAGCATCAGATACAGCAGCACACCGTCGTTGCGCTCCGTGTCCCACACGCGCAGCAACCCGAATGCTTCGAGCGCGCGCTCGCGCGGTGTGATGCCCTGCCATACGCGTACCAGCGGCAGCGCGGCTTCAATCGCCACGCACAATTGGCCACGATGACGCTGCTCTCCGGCAGCAATCGCCAGCTCGACTCGGCGTAGTTCATCCGGTGAAAATGCGCGATTCACGTCGCCGCGATCGGTCACGAGATGGCGCCACAAGCGTTGGGTCATCGAAGGCATCGGATCAGTCCCATCCACCCGACGCACCACCGCCGCCAAAGCCGCCGCCGCCGCCGGAGAAACCACCACCACCGCCGCCCCCGCCAAAGCCGCCGCCCCCCCCCGGCAACCAGACGCCGCCCGTACCGCGTGCGAGTCCGGAACCAGTGCCCGCAAACAGCATGACGATGAAAGCGACCACGGCGATGATGATCGCGATCAACAGCGAACCGGCGACGACCCAAGCCGCAGCTCCAATGATTCCCGCACCCACGGTCGAGCCCAATCCCTTGCCAAAAATGCGTCGCAGAATCCCGCCGACCACGGGCACGACGACGAATATGATGATCAACAGCATTTCGAAGGGAATACCAGCAGCACCCGACGCCCGCTGTTGCTTGGCGACGGGCTTCGCCGCAAGCGGTTCGCCTTTGTCGACGACGGCGATGATGCGGTCCACGCCGGCAGTAATGCCTTGCGCAAATTGATTTTGGCGCAGCAGCGGCGCGATCGTGTCACCAATGATGGCGCGCGACGTGGCATCGGTGAGAACGCCTTCGAGGCCATAGCCCACCTCGATACGCAGCTTCTTGTCGTCCTTGGCCACCATCAGCAATGCGCCATTGTCCTGGCCCTTGCGGCCGATCTTCCACGCGTCCGCCACGCGAATCGAATACGCCTCGATCGGTTCGGGCTTGGTGGTGGGCACGATCAGCACCACGAGCTGATTGCCGGTCTGCTGCTCCCATGCCGCCAATTTGCCGTCGAGTGCGGCGATATCCGCACCGGAAAGTGTGGCAGTCAGGTCCGACACGCGCGCCTTGAGCGCCGGGATGGGCATCAAGCCGTCCGTGCCCGCGTCCCAGGCCGATGCCGCAAACGCGACGGTAGGCAGCACCACCGCCGCCACAAGCCCCATCAGGCCGCGCCGCCAACCGCGCGCAAGGTGCGTGATCACCATCGCCATCGCCATCGTCAACCCGCTGGTGCCTTTAGGCGCGCGAGGCCGGGATGCCGGCCTCGCGACGCGCACGACACGTGCGTCAATAGCCCTTCTTCATCAATTCCGCCGAAGGATCGACGGTTGCCTCGGCCTTTTGTCCATCCGGAACGCCAGAGGTCTTGGGCGGTGCCGGCGGCGGCACGACCGGTGCCGTCGGTGCCGCGGGATTCTTGCCAAAGTCGACCTTGGGAGGCGCACTGATGACCGCTTCGTTTTCGACCGTGAAGTTGGGCTTGACGTCGGTCTTGAACAACATCGCCGTCAGATTGGTCGGGAACGAACGCACGGTGCTATTGAACGTCTGCACCGAATCGATATACCGCTTACGCGCGACCGTAATGCGGTTTTCCGTGCCTTCAAGCTGCGATTGCAGGTCGCGGAACAGCGCGTCCGACTTGAGGTTGGGGTAATTTTCCGCCACCACCAGCAACCGCGACAATGCGCCAGTCAATTCGCCCTGCGCCTTCTGAAACTTGGCAAACGCGGCGGGATCGTTGACGAGTTCCGGCGTGGCCTTGATGGCGCCCACGTTGGCACGCGCGTTGGTCACGGCCGTCAGCACATCAGCCTCCTGCGCAGCGTAACCTTTGACCGTATTGACCAGATTGGGCACGAGATCGGCCCGCCGCTGGTATTGATTGACGACCTCGGACCACGCGGCCTTGACGGCCTCGTCCTGACGTTGCAAATCGTTATAGCCACAACCGGCCAGCGTCATGGTGGCCAGAGCGGCAAAGACAACGGCGATTCGCTTCAACATGGATTCTCCCTGCGACAAGCGGCGACGTTCGCCGCGGTTCAACCACAATATGAGGCGTGTCGACGCCCCATGCAAGTTTTCAAGCGACGAATGGCGTCCCGGCCGGATCGTCGGCGGCGCTGGCGGCGACGGACCGCCGGGCCAGCAACAGGTCTTCCCAGACTTTCGCCTTGTCCGTCGGCGTACGTAGCAGATAGGCGGGATGGTACGTGACGATTAGCGGGACCCCGCCATAATCGTGGGTGCGCCCGCGCAGGCTGCCGATCGTGGCGTCGGTGCCCAGCAGCAACGACGCGGCGCTTTTGCCCAGCGCGACAATGATCTTCGGTTGCAGCAACGCCATTTGCCGTTCGAGGTAGGGGCGACATGCGGCCGCCTCCAGCGGCTCCGGCGTGCGGTTGTCGGGCGGACGGCATTTCAGCACATTGGCGATATAAACGTTGCGATCGCGGGACATGCCAAGCGCGCCCAACATATTGTCCAGCAGGCGCCCCGCCTGCCCGACAAAGGGTTCACCGCGCGCATCTTCGTCGGCCCCGGGTGCTTCGCCTACAAACAGCCAGTGCGCCTTGGTATCGCCGACACCGGGCACCGAACGCTGGCGCGTGCGACACAAGCCGCACGCGTTGCAGGCGTCGACGTCGGCCGCCAATTCGCCCCAGGTCAGCGCCGCAATGCGGGTTACGCGAGTTGCCGTATCGGCGTCCCCGCGCGGCGCGTGGATCACACCCATGTGCGGCGGCGGTTCCTCCAACAACGGCGCCGGCGCCGGATCATGTTCGACCTGCGCCTCGATAGACCGCGTGGCGGCCGTTGGGGCGAGTGGACGTTCGCGCCGCACCCACTGCGGCGCCAAGCCCATCTCGGCCAGGATCTCAGCGCGCGAGATCGTCATACGCCGCGGATGTCCGGCACGCCGATCGCGCGGCGCATCACCAACGCGTCCTCGGGGCTGGTTCCGCCCGGGTAGTAGCCATTGCGACGGCCAACCGGGGCGAAGCCGGCGCGCTCGTACAGCGCAATGGCCGGCCCGTTGCTCACGCGTACTTCGAGAAAGACCTGCTCCGCGCCGAGGCGCCGCGCATCGACGATGAACTGCTCGAGCAATGCCGCGCCAAGGCCTTCGCGCCGCGCATCGTGCACGACCGAAAGATTGAGCAGTTGCGCCTCACCGGGTGCCAGCATCAGCACGCCATAGGCCACGATGCGACCTTCGCGTTCACCCACGCGCGTGCTGTACCCCGCTGCAAGGGCATCGCGAAAGTTGCCGGCGGTCCACGGTGCCGCATGAATGTGGGCTTCGAGCGCCGCGACGTAGGCAACGTCGGTCGCCGCCAACGGACGCCACACGACGAAACTGCACGAGGGAATTCGCACACTGGCCATGATTACAGCGTGGCGCCGGCAGCGCGTTCCGCCGTCGTCAACGCCACGCGATGGCGCACATAAAGAGGTCGCGCGTCGGCGGCATCAACGGCTTCGCCCGCGGCAAAGCGAGGCGCGGCAAGTTCGGCGATCGCGCGAGCGTCCGGACGCACGGCGGCATCGTGCGCCGCCAAGTCCATTTGCAACGCCAGATCGGGGTAGGAAGCGAAGCCATCACCCGCACCGAACCATGGCCCCGGACCCAGCGGGGCCAGCAGCGTCTGCGGCCGCACCACTTGCGGCGCTTGATGTTCGCGCCAACGATTGTCGAGGCGTTGGTAGGACGCCACGTAGACCTCACGCATCCGGGCATCGAGACAGGCGACGACCGATGTCGCGCCATGCGCATGCCAGGCCATCTGTGCGATGACCTCCAGCGTACCTACGGGTACCAACGGTCGCCCCGCACCCAGTGCCAGCCCCTGAGCAACGCCGCAGGCGATACGCACGCCGGTGAACGCACCCGGGCCCGCGCCATACGCAATGCCATCGAGCGTGTTGAGGGTGAGTCCCGCTTCGGCCAAAAGCGAATGAATCATCGGCAGCAGCCGCTCGGAGTGCCGATTGCCGACATCTTCGGTGCGCGCAAGAAATGCCGATGCGTCGCCGCAGCCAACGGTGACCCAACGCGTGGACGAATCGAAGGCCAGCAGCTTCATTGCCCGAATTTTACCGGAGCGTAACGATGGCGACCGTCGCCCCGGTACAATCGTTTCTTTCCACGCCGTACGCGCGTTACCCCAAGCCAGGGGTCCCGAGCGCGAATACCGAAGCGCCGAGCGCAAAGGTCATCCAATGAGCTCTGCCGCCGCCTCGCCGCTCCACCTTCATATCGAATCGCTCGACCAGGAAGGTCGCGGCGTCGCGCATGCCGACGGCAAGGTCGTGTTCGTCGAAGGCGCCCTCCCAGGCGAAGAGGTGATCGCCGTTGCCGTGCGCGACAAGGGCAGTTTTGCCATCGCCCGCGTCGAGCGCATCGTGCGCGCCAGCGCCGGCAGGGTCGTGCCTCGTTGCCCGCATTTTGGCGTGTGCGGCGGCTGCACGCTGCAGCACGCGCATCCATCGCTGCAAATTGCGGCCAAGCAACGCGCCCTCGAAGACGCGCTGAGCCGGATCGGCAAGGTGCATCCCGAACAGATGTTGCCACCCATCGCAGGTCCCGCCTGGGGCTATCGGTATCGCGCGCGTCTGTCCGTGCGCTACGTGGCGAAAAAGGGCGGCGTACTGGTCGGCTTTCACGAACGCAAGTCGAGCTTCGTTGCCGACATGATGCAATGCGAAGTGATGCCACGCCGCATTTCGGATTTGCTGCCCGTGCTGCGCACGGTGATCGGGGCGCTGTCGATCCGCGACAAACTGCCCCAGATCGAAGTGATCGTGGCCGAGCGTGCCGGCGAAACGGTCCACGCGTTGTTGCTGCGTATTCTCGCGCCATTCACACCAGAGGATGAAGCGCACATGACCGCATTTGCCGACACCCATGGCGTCGAGCTTTGGACACAGACGGGCGGGCCGGCCACAGTATTACCGTGGTATCCGCGTGAATCCGTCTTTGCGTACACGCTGCCCGAGTTTGGCATCGAGATGCCGTTTGGCCCTGGCGATTTCACGCAGGTCAATGCAAGCATCAACCGGGTGCTGGTCCGCCGCGCGATCATGTTGCTGGGACCCGAACCCGGCGAGCGCATCGCCGATCTCTTTTGCGGCTTGGGCAACTTCACGCTGCCGATCGCAAGGCGCGGTGCGTTTGCGGTTGGCGTCGAAGGCGCCGCCTCGCTGGTCAAGCGCGCCGCCGACAACGCGGCGCGCAACGGCCTGGCAGAGCGCACCCAATTCATCGTCGCCAACCTTTTCGCTGCCACGCCGGAAACCATCGCGGCGCTGGGGCCGCTCAACCGCGCGCTGATCGATCCGCCGCGCGACGGCGCGTTGGAACTCGTCAAGTCGCTGCCGATGCGCGCCGACCCGGGCGGCCTGTCGCGCATCGTCTACGTCTCGTGCGCACCCGGCACTCTGGCGCGCGACGCCGCAGTGCTGGTCAACGAGCGTGGCTATCGTCTGCGCGCCGCCGGCGTGGTCAACATGGTCCCGCACACCGCCCACGTCGAATCGATTGCCGTGTTCGAATAGACAACCAAAAGCGCGATACCGTAGACGAGGCTTCAGCCTCGAAGCCAGCATCCCGCAAGCCCGAAGCCCTGACCATCCTCCCGTAGACGAGGCTTCAGCCTCGTTGGCAGCACCCAGCGAGGCTGAAGCCACGCCTACGGTATTCGTGTCTAGCGACGCCGGGGCCCCCAACGCCCAGACGCGTCGCACAAAAAAAGAGGCGCCCTTGCAGGCGCCCCTTTTGTTACGGTTGCCGCAGAATCAGTCGCGCTGACCCGTGAAGAACATCAGGATGTTGAGCAAGCTGATGAAGATGTTGTACACGTTGAGGAACAGCGACATCGTGGCCATGATGTAGTTGGTTTCGCCACCGCTAATGATACGGCTGACGTCATACAAAATGTAGGCCGAGAAGATCAGCACGGCGATGGCGGAGATTGCCACCGACAGCACCGGCACCTGAAAGAACAAGTTGGCCAGCGACGCGACGATCACCAGAATCAGCCCGATGAACAGGAACTTGCCCATGAAGGAAAAATCCTTCTTGGTGACCGTGGCAATCGCGGCCATCGCGAAGAAAATCGCCGCCGTCATGCCGCCTGCCAGACCGACCAATTCGCCGCCATTGCGCAGCCCCCCGGCAACGGTAAGGATCGGCGTCAGCATCAGACCCGCGATGAACGTGAAGCCGAACAGAGCAACCACGCCCCAACCACTGTTGCGCAACCGCGTGACGACAAACAATGACCCGATCATCGCGGCAAACATCAAGAGCGGCGTCATGATCGGCGCGGTCTTGAACAGCCCGATGAAATTGAACTGCATGCCCGCAAACGCACCCGCAATCGTCGGCAGCATCGACAGCGCAAGCAGCCAATAGGTATTGCGCAGGACAGTATTGGCGTCGACCGACGACGCACCGCCGCCGACATCGATGATCTTGTCCGGGAAACCCGTGGCGGGACGTTGTTGGCCGCCCGACATCACCGGTTCAAATTTGCGATCCATGGTGCCTCCAAAATGGCCCTGAGCGGGCCTTCAACTACTAAGACTAGCAGATTGGCGGAAGGTTTCAATCCTTGTTGCCTGATCCAGCCAGGGTCTGGCTAACTGCTAATATGCCGGCGCGCAGCGTGGAATCAAGTACTGGCCTGCGTCGTAGCGTTCCGGAGGCGTGGCCGAGCGGTTTAAGGCACGGGTCTTGAAAACCCGCGAAGGGGCAACCCTTCCGTGAGTTCGAATCTCACCGCCTCCGCCAGAGCTACTTCCGACAGCTACTTTTGCAGGCCGAAACGCCCGCCGATCATCTCGGCTGCCTGCGCTATGCCAGAACACCTAAAGTAGTGCGCCAAGGGCCGGGGAAGTCCGGTAAAAGATTCCGGTTGCATCCGGGGGCAAATGGGGGCAACATTCCGTCATAGTTGCCCCACCCCCGACGGAGTTGCCCCCTATGCCACTATCCGCGACCGCGATCCGAAATGCCAAGTCCGATGGCACGGTGCAACGCCTCTGGGATGCACAAGGTTTGTACCTGGAAATCTCGCCAGCCGGCGGGCGCTGGTGGCGTCTCAAATACCGCTTCGAGGGCAAGGAAAAGCGCCTCTCACTCGGCACCTTTCCCGACACTTCGTTAGCCGATGCGCGCGCCAACCGCGACGCTGCACGCAAGCTGCTGGCGAAAGGCATCGACCCGTCGCAACATCGCAAGGCCGAGAAGCGGGCGACTGTCCTACGCGATGCCAACAGTTTTGCGGCCGTGGCGCTGGAATGGCACGGCAAGCAGGCCGGCACCTGGAAGGCGAAGCACGCAGACGACGTGTTGCGGCGGATCGAGTCCAACCTGATCCCCGAGATTGGCAGCCGGCCAATTGCAGCAATCACGGCGCCGGAGTTGCTTGCCGGAGTCCGCAAGGTGGAGGCACGCGGCGCCCACGACCTGGCACACCGCATGATTGCCGTGGCCGGGCAAGTGTTCCGCTACGGCGTGGCGACCGGACGTTGCGAGCGCGACCCGTCGGGCGACCTGCGCGGCGCCCTGACCCCGCACAAGGCCCGTAATCAAGCCGCGATCAAGCCCGACGAGTTGCCGGCCTTGCTGCGCGCCATCGACGGTTACGCGACGATAGGCGACCTGCAAACCGCGTTGGCGCTGCGCCTGCTTTGCCTGACGTTCGTGCGCACGTCCGAGTTGATCGGCGCCGAGTGGGCCGAATTCAGCGAACTGGACGGCGAGGCGCCGTCGTGGGAAATCCCCGCCAGCCGGATGAAGATGAACGCACCGCACGTCGTACCCGTATCGACGCAAGCGGCGGCGATCCTGCGGCAGTTGAAGGCTATCGGCGGACACAGTCGCTACGTCCTGCCGGGCCGCAATGCCGACAAGCCCATCAGCAACAACACGCTGCTATTCGCGCTTTACCGGCTTGGCTACAAGGGCAAGATGACGGGGCACGGATTCCGCGCCGTGGCATCGTCGGCATTGAATGAGGCCGGCTATCGCCCCGACGTGATCGAGCGCCAGTTAGCGCACAAGGAACCCAACAGGGTCCGCGCCGCCTACAACCGCACCGAATACTTGCCGGAGCGCCGGACGATGATGCAACAGTGGGCGGGCATGGTTGACGCATATGCCAAGGGCGCAGAGGTGGTGCCGATCAAGCGCCGGGCGAGAGCGTAACGACGCATTCATCGCCGCGCCTAGCCCGACGGGGCGAATACCGGGCACCCTACCCGTCCGGCGCGGCGTCAACTAGGGGCGCAAAGGGCGCGCCGTGCCAACTATCGAGTTTACTTCCGTCGAATCACTGCCAGCGGAGTTGATGCTATTGATGATGCATCCAAACGACCAGGCGGTCCGTCGTCGTGATTTTATCGTTGGCGATTTGGATCGGCTGACGCGCGAGAAGTCTGCGCACCCGCTACTACTTGAGCGCGAGCAGGTGCGCCTACTGTTGGATGCCCCGCCGCTCTCGGAAATCGATGCACACCAGAAGGAATGTACAAAAAATGGATTCCTTGCTGGTCGAGTTTTGGCGTGTCTATACCTGTGCGACCGATTCAAAGATCACGCTTACTTCGTGCCTTCGATGAATCGCGCAGTGTTTGTTAGTACAAGTCAGGGGCAGGACGGCGCAAAATTTGGCGACGGCACCCCGATGCCTAAGAGCGAGCGCACCGTTCGGAACGCGTGGAGGGACTACAACACCGTCGCGCCGTTATGGGCCGCGGCAAGCATGGGCAGTCTTGGTTATCCGTTCGCCCCGGAAAGGGAGCTATTTTCCCCAAAGTGGATCGGACAATTCTTGGGCGTCTCTGCTGCACTGCGTCGATTCGGAACCTCTTTCATCCCTCAGGGCGCACACCCTGCTGTCCCGATTTTGGACGCTACCAGCACATGGAGGCTGCCCGACGAAGTTGCGCCAGCGAATTTAAAGTCAACGCGCGTCCCAATGATCCTCAAACAAATTTTGCAGAAGTATCGAGTCCCGAAAAAATAGGTGGCGTAACCCCCCGTACACCATCTAGGCGGACTTCGAAGAGGTTCCTATTCTCTGTCCTGTGCGGCGCGGTAAAGGCCGATAACTACAGGACGGACAAACATGACGACTGCAACGGAATCCGCGCCCACGATTATTCGGCGCCGGAGGGTAGAGGGCAAAGTCTCGTTGTCGAGGAGCACGATTTATGAACGAATCGCGGCGGGGACGTTCCCTGCCCCCGTCAAACTCGGTGCGCGCGCAGTAGGCTGGATTGAAAGCGAGGTTGATGACTGGATCCGCGAGCGGGTGAACGAATCGCGCAAGGCGGCAGCGTGAGTGCCCCGCCCAAAAGCCAACGCCCCGGTAGCACGGGGCGTCAGGTGACACAGCAAAACAAGCGCGGGCCAACGATACCGTATCGCTCCCCTGCACCGCAAGTGCACAGGCTGCGCCTGACGGAATTGGTGGAGCTTTGCACATGGCGATGAAGAGCGACGACACGATCCGCGCCGCGCTGGCACACGTCCCGGCGAACGACCGCGACACATGGCTGCGCATGGGTATGGCCGTAAAGTCGGAAATGGGTGACGCTGGTTATCCAGTTTGGGACGAATGGGGCCAAACCGACAACAGCTACACCGAGGCCGACGCCCGCGCCGTCTGGCGTTCGATCAAGCCGACCGGCAAGATCACTATCGGCACGCTGTACCACGAGGCCCAACGGAACGGCTACAAGATGAACGGCCACGCAAGGCCCGCGCCGTATGTGCCTGACCCGCAACAAGTGGCGAAGACGGAGGCAGACGAGCAACGCGAGGATGCGAAGCGCGCCACGGCGGCGGACCTTGCCCGCAACATTCTTGCAGCGGCAGTGCCCGCGCGGGCGGATCATCCCTACTTGGAACGTAAGCACGTCCCGCCCGTCGTCACGCTGCGCGAGCTGCCCGCCCACGAGATTGCGCGCCATATTGGCTACGTCGTCAAAAGTAGCGGCGAACCGCTTGCCGGCCGCGTCTTGGTCGTCCCTGTCCGCATCGGCGATCACCTGTCTACGTTGGAATTCATAGACGAGGCCGGACGCAAGTCGGCGTTAAAGTCCGGCGCCAAGGCGGGCGGATTTTGGTCCGCGCAACGACTGCCCGATGGCGAGGGGCAAAACCTAGAGCTGCTACTGGCGGAGGGCGTAGCTACCTCGCTGTCACTTCTCACGGCGACCGGCTATCCATGCTTCGCCGCACTGTCGCGTGGAATGCTGGTGCAGGCTGCCAACGCGCTAAAGCAACGCTACCCTAAGGGGCGCATCATCATCTGCGGCGACCTGGGTAACGGCGTCACCGACGCCCACAAGGCCGCGCATGCTGCAGGCGGACTGGTGGCGTTCCCTGACTTTGGCGACGGACAACCGCACGACGGCGACGACTTCAACGACTTGGCGCAACACGCCGGCACCGAGGCCGTAAAACGGGCCATAGCGAACGCACGCACGCCGGACGTGTCAACAGACCAAGCAGAAGCGGAGAACGCAACAGCGGTCGTTCTGGAGGGGCCGAAATGGCCGGACGCGTTAGACGAAGCTGCATTTCACGGC
>JBDTTY010000046.1:0-10810 GCA_040007975.1 Betaproteobacteria bacterium
CACCCGCTCCGATCGTAGCGCAAATTCATTGCGCTATGATGCCTCATCATGACAATTACGCCCATCCTCCGCTCGATCGCCGCCGGCCTGCTGGCGATTACCCTCGTTGCCGTCACCGGCTGCGCCAATAGGGGCGCGCCGCCGCTCGACGTGACATTGACCAAGGTCGCGCTGACCGATGTCCAGCTACTGGAGCAGCGATTCCAATTGACGCTGCGTTTCTCCAACCGCACCGATCGCGACGTCGCCGTGGACGGAATGCGCTTTACGCTGGATCTCAACGGACGTGAATTCGCGCGTGGCGTATCCAATCAGACGTTCAACGTGCCGCGCTTTGCGGAAGTCACCGTCGACGTGGCGGCTTCCAGCAGTCTGTCCTCGGTATTGCAGCAAGTCGGCGAATTGCAGGCGCGTGCGCAAACGTCGGCGACCGGGACACCGCCCGTGTTCACGTACCGCATTTCCGGACGCGCCAGTACCGGATATTCCGGCATCAACTTCGACACGCAATCGGAATTGCCACTGCCGACCGGCGCACGCTGACCGATATCGCGGATCGCCCGATGCCTGCTCACGCCATTGCCGCGGCCCGTCCCCCCGCTGTCGGCAGCACCGCGGACGATGCGGCGCATGCGATTGCGCTGGCACTGCGTGACGGCTTCGACCGGCACTACGCGCTCTTCCGCGACTGCGCACGCGCCGCCAAGGGCCACTTCGAAACGGCCAATTGGCGCGCGTTGCGCCACGTCGCGCGCGACCGCATCGACTACTACGATCGGCGCGTGCTGGAAACTGTCGATCGCATCGAAGGGGAGTTCAAGCTCGCGGGGCTGGAAGGCAACGGCGCGGACGCATTGTGGGAACGGGTAAAACTGCACTATATCGGTCTCTTGATCGACCACAAGCAGCCGGAATGTGCGGAAACTTTCTTCAACTCGGTCTCGTGCAAGATCTTGCACCGCACCTACTTCCACAACCGATTCATCTTTGTGCGACCCGCCGTTTCCACGCAGCACATCGAAGCCGATCCGCCGACCTATCGCAGCTACTACCCGCTTGACCAAGGTCTGCGCGACGCGCTGATCGACATCGTGCTCGACTTCCATCTGGAAACGCGGTTCGCGGACTTTCGGAACGATCTGCGGCACATCCTCGCCGCGTTCCGCCAGCGTACGCCGCGCCCGTTTCGACCCGAAGCCAATCACCAGATCCAGGTGCTGTCGACGCTGTTCTTTCGCGATCAGACCGCCTATGCCGTCGGTCGCATCGTGAACGGCATTCGCAACATGCCCTTTGCGATCGCGTTGAAACACGGATCCGACAATCGCCTTTACGTCGATGCATTGCTGCTCGATGAAACGGAACTCGCCCTGCTGTTTTCGGCCAATCGATCGTACTTCCTGGTCGACATGGGGGTGCCGTCGGCCTACGTCGATTTTTTGCATGCGTCGCTTGCCGACAAGACGGCGGCCGAACTGTACACGATGGTGGGCCTGCAGAAACATGGCAAGGCACTGTTCTATCGAGACTTTCTGCACCACCTGACTCATTCGCGCGATCGCTTCATTGCCGCGCCGGGCATCAAGGGACTCGTGATGACGGTGTTTACCCTCCCGTCCTATCCCTACGTCTTCAAGTTGATCAAGGATCGAATCGCCGCCACCAAGGAGACAAACCGCGCCAAGGTCAAGCAGAAGTACGCACTGGTCAAGCATCACGATCGCGCCGGGCGGATGACCGACATCCTCGAGTACTCGGACGTTGCCTTTCCGCGCGAGCGCTTCACACCGGAACTATTGGAGGAATTGCGCTACGTCGCGCCGTCGCAGATCGAAGAAGAAGGCGATCGGATCATCGTGCGCCATCTCTACATTGAGCGGCGGGTGACGCCTCTCAACATGTATCTTGAAAAGGCCGACGACGCCGAACGCGCCCATGCGATTCGCGAATATGGCAACGCGATCCGTGAACTTGCCACCGTCAACATCTTTGCGGGCGATCTGCTGTTCAAGAATTTCGGCGTCACGCGGTATGGTCGCGTCGTTTTTTATGACTACGACGAAATCGAGTATCTCGTCGATTGTCGTTTCCGGAAAATTCCATCGCCACCACCCGGATTTGACGACTTGTCCGGCGATGTCTGGTATCCGGTGGGCCAGCACGATATCTTTCCTGAAGAGTTCGAGACGTTTCTGCTGACCGATGCGCGGGTGCGCGCAGCCTTTCTGGCATTTCACGCTGATCTGATCACGGCCCTATGGTGGCAGGAGGCCCAGGCGATCGTCAGCCGCGGTGAACTCGCGGAAGTGCTTTCCTACGCGCCCGCGGCGCGCTTTGCTCCACCGTTGGCCGACTAAGTCAGCGGGATAGCCAAAGGTTCAACCGCTCGGCGGGTGCCCCCGACCGGCCTTCGGTCAAGTCACCGGACCGACGCCGCGGTAGCCATACTTCAATACCAATAAAAAACGTATCGCGTCCACGCCGTAGCCGAGGCTTGCCGCCTCGCACGCCATCCAAGCGCGGCGGCAAGCCTCGGCTACGGCGTGGACGTCGCAACGCCTTGTGGGGGGCATGCATGGTAGTCAGCGCGTTCGAGCTTTTTCGCATCGGGCCAGGCCCGTCGTCCATGCATGTGGTCGGCCCCCATCGTGCGGCGCAGCGTTTCGTACATGAAATCGCCGCAGACGGATTATTGGCGTCCGTGCATCGCATCGAAATCGAGCTCTTTGGCGGCCTCGCCTTTTTTGGCCGTGCTCACGGGACCGACCGCGCGGTGCTCGCCGGTCTCGCGGGACTGCCGGCGGAACGTTGCGATGACGCGACGCTCAGCTTTTGTGCCGCGCGTGTTGATAGCGAGGGCGAATTGGCGCTCGCCAACGGTCCGCGGGTCGGTTTTGCCTCACGCCGGGATCTCCGCTTTGTCATCGATCGCGCCGTCGCCTATGACGGCAATGCACTGCGCTTTGTTGTCCGCAATCGACATGGCGAAGTGATCGCTTCGCGCGTCTATTTTTCCACGGGACACGGCCACGTCGTGGGCGAAGGCGATCGATCGACCACTGCGCCCCTGCGCATCCCCTTTGCCTGCACCACCGCGGACGCGATGCTGGCGGCGTGTGCCAGTCAACAAAAGCGCGTCGCCGATCTGGCGCGTGCCAACGAATGCGTTCGCTATTCCCCCGGTGAGGTGCGCAGTCGGTTGCTGCAGGTGAGTGTCGCGATGCGAGCCTCGCTGCAGCGTGGCTTGACGACGGAGGGCGTCTTGCCCAGTGGCAGTCGACGGACCGCACCCTCGTGGTCCGTCGCCATGCAGGCGGGATCTCCTGATGTCTCCCCTCGCGCGGGCAGCGCCGGCGGCGTGAGTCACGCCGCGCTGGCGCAGCGTGCCGCTTTGTACGCGACGGCGGTGGCCGAAGAAAACGCCGCCGGCGGGCGCATAGTGGCCGCACCATCGGCCGGTTCGGCGGGGCCGGTGGCCGCATTGCTGCAGCTCTGGCACGATAGCCTGCCGCTGCAATATGAAGACGGCGTGGTCGACTTCCTGCTCGTCAGCACGGCCATGGGTGGCATGCTACGCGGGGCAGGCGTGACGCACGTGGGGTGTCAAAGCGAAGTGGGTGTAGCAGCGGCCATGGCCGCCGCCGGTTACGCCGCCGTGTTGGGCGCAAGTAACGAACAGGTGGTGCACGCCGCCGAACTGGCGTTACGCCCACACCTCGGCCTCACCTGCGATCCTGCCGCGGGCCGGATCGAAGATCCGTGCATCGAACGCAATGCACTGGCGGCCTCGCGTGCGTGCGCGGCAGCCCACGCCGCGGTGCGTGCGCCCTCGCCGCGCAACGGCATCGACGCGACCATTCGCGCAATGGTGGCATCCGGGCAGACGATGGCGTCCCGGCACAAGACCACATCACTCGCCGGGGTCGCCGTCAATCTGGCCGAATGCTGAATCGCAACGCCTGCGCGCGGGCCGCATGCGCCCGATGCTATCCTCACGCTTCACGATGTTCGGGAGCGCAAGCATGGTTGCCCAGTTGTCTCGTCTCTGGTGGATGCCGGTTGTGGCGGCACTGGCACTGACGGGTTGCGAAAACCCGCAGAAGAAAAAAGAAGAAGAAGCCGCCAAGAACACCTTTGCGTGCCACATGAACGGTGAACGCCTGGTTCTTCGCTTTGCCGACGGCGAAGCACGGATGCTGATGCCCAATGCCCAGCGGATCACGCTGTATCAGATTCCGACCGCGTCTGGGGTCCGGTACAGCAACGGGACGCTCGAGTTGCGGGGCAAAGGCGTCGAACTGCAACTGATCGTCGACGGCTCCACGATTGCGTTGAAGGATTGCGAGCCCTACGCCGTTCTGCCTCCGCCGGCCAAATGACGCGATCGAAAATCGACACGATGTCGAGCCAAAAACGATGAACGCGCACCCTAGTGTGGGGGTGATTGGCGTCGGCGCGATGGGTGGCGGCGTCGCCGCGAGCCTTCGTCGCAACGGATTTGACACGCACGTGCGCGACATCCGGCCGGAGGCCATGCAGGAAGGCGTTGCCCTGGGTGCGCATGCGCACCCAACGCCAGCTGCATTGGCCGCCCAGTCGGACATCCTGATCGTGCTGGTCGTGGACGTCGGGCAGGTCGAGACGGTGCTGTTCGGGGCTCAAGGCGCGGTCGCGGCCCTGCGCCCCGAAGCCATCGTGATGCTCGCGTCCACACTTGACCCGGACGACGTCGCCACATTGGCGACCAAGCTCGCTGCGGCAGGTGCGGTCTGTGTCGACGCCCCCGTCTCCGGCGGACCCAAGCGGGCGACGGAAGGCACGATGACGATGATGATCGCCGGGCCTGCCGACGCGCTCGCCCGCTGCGAGCCCGTGTTGGCAGCCATTGCCGGTAAGGTCTTTCGCGTCGGCACGGTGCCCGGCACCGCCGCCAAGTTCAAGATCGTCAACAACCTGCTGGCAGCCGTCAATCTGGCTGCGGGTGCCGAAGCGCTCGCGCTGGCCACCGCGGCCGGTCTCGACATACCGACAGTCGTCGACGTGATCAACGCCAGCTCGGGTGCAAGCTGGATGTTTGCCGACCGGATGCCCCGCGCGTTGGCCGACGACTACGCGCCGCGCGCGGCCGCCAAGATCCTGGCCAAGGATGTCGGCATCGCCGCAACGTTTGCCGCTCGGCATCGCGTCGGCGCCCCGTTTGCACAGGCGGCGCGCGCTGCGTTCGACCACGCGGTCGCCACCGGCCACGGCGAAGAGGATGATGCAATCGTCTACGTCTGTGCCCGGACCAAACTGCCGTCCCGGTAGACCGCCGCCCAGGCGTAATGTCGTCCGTTGCTGCGGCGACTACAATTGCGACAGGCTGCGCCCCGGGATTCGGCCACCCGATTCGACAATGGAAACATGATGGCGATTGCTACTTTTGCACATTCCCGTCGCGGCATCATGGCCGCGACATTCGCGTTGTTGGTGGCGCTCGCCGGTGGCGCCACATGGGCGCAGACGCCCAAAGGCATGCCGACGGTGCCGCCTGGAATGGCGGTGGCCACCTTCGCCGGCGGCTGCTTCTGGTGCATGGAACCGCCCTACGACAAAACCGACGGCGTATTGAGCACTACGTCGGGCTATATGGGGGGCACCGTCAAGAATCCGACCTACGGTGACGTGTCCAACGGCACCACGGGCCATGCCGAGGTCGTGCAAGTCGTCTACGATCCGACCAAGGTGGCCTATTCCAAATTGCTCGAGGTGTTCTGGCGCAACATCGACCCAACGGTCACCAACCGCCAGTTTTGCGATATTGGCACGCAATATCGACCCACGATTTTTGTGCACACCGACGAGCAAAAGGCACAAGCAGAGAACTCCAAGGCGCTGCTGCAGATGACCAAACCATTCAAGGATCCGATCGTGACGCCGATCGTGGTCGCCGGTGACTTCTGGCCCGCCGAGGAATACCACCAGGATTACTACGTCAAGAATCCGATTCGCTACAACTACTACCGCACCGGATGTGGTCGCGATGCGCGCCTCAAGGCCCTGTGGGGCACTGACCACAAGGGTTGAGGTTCAGACGATTCCCATGCTGCTGATCGCCGCGCCCGCCAGTGTGGAAATCGCGATCAGCAGCAACATCGCAATGCCGATGAATTCGGCCTGTTGAGATGGCCGCACTTGCAGCACCTTGCGCGCACCCATCCACCATAGGTAGAGCGACTGGAACATCCCGATCAGGCCGAACAGTGCCATGACGGGAATGAACAGCGTGGCGCCGGCCAGCAACATCGGGACCGCACCGAACGTCGCCACCTTGAGCGCCACCCGGAAGTCGCGCGAGCTGCCATAGAGCGGCGCCAACAGGACAAATATTCCCGCCAGCGCAAATACGGATCCCATCGTCGCGAACAGTGTGGTGACAGCGGCCGGAAAGGCATCCTGGGCGGGCACCAGATAGCCCATATCTTCATCCCATTGCGCGTTGAAAGTTCGAATCCCGATGAACGTGCTGATCGGCGCCAGCAATGCCAGCGGCAGGAGAAAGTGACCGATCAGCACATCCACCGACAGGTCTTCGCCTGCGAGGCGATCCCACTCGACGCTGGGGTGCCTGACGATGGCGACCATTCGACGCAATGTATCCACACGTCGAGTATAAGCGCGTTGGTTTGACCTTGCCTTGGACACCGCGCGATACTCGTGCCGGGAAAACGTTCCAGCCAAGAATGGCCGCGAGCGGGAGACACGACGTGGAAATGAAACGATTGTCAGGCGGCAACCTGCGTGCTGCCGGTTACGACGAGCGCAATCGCAAGCTCGTGGTCGAACTGACCGCAGGCACCTACGAATACAACGGCGTCACGGCGGAAACGTGGCGGCGCTTTGCCACGGCATCGTCACCGTGGAGTTTCTTTCGCGACAACATCGAAGAGGAATACGCCGCCAAACGCGTGCGTTGACGGCGTGCGCAACAACGCATCCGGCGCCATGCACCGGATGCGCAATTACTACGACTTACTGAATCGTGAGCTTGCGGCCCGCGACCGGTGCCTTTTTGGTCAGCGTCAGTTCCAGTACGCCGGCTTCGTACTTGGCGTGGCTGGCGGCCTCGTCCAACTCAACCGGCAACACAAAACTGCGGGCGCGCGGACCGGCATGGCGTTCGCTGCGCAACGTGCGTTCGCCGTCCTTGGCTTCCGCATCAATTTTGGCTTCGGTAGCAATCGTGACGGCATTGCCTTCGATGGTCACATTGATCGCATCCTTGGTGACGCCCGGGATTTCGGCCAACACCACGTAGCTGTCACCCTTTTCGATGACGTCGATCTTGATGGGCACCGCTCCGCTGCCCGCCACGCGTACCGGCCGGAAAAATCCGCGAACCAATTCGTCCAACCCCGCGTCCGCGAACGGACCAACCACTTGCACCGTATTCATGTTGACTCCTGAGTTTTGCGAAAGAAAGTGGCAGCACGGGAAGGTCGCCTGCTGAGGCAGCCCCACGTCCGTTGCGCCGGCATTCGAAAAATGGGGGGTGCCGGATTGGTTTCAAGGGGGTATCGCCGTTAGATTAGTGTGCGCGTTTTCGGTGGGGCGTGCGCGATGACCCGCTCGTGTCACATTCATTGCACAGTGTCGGTAGGCGAGGCTTCGGCCTCGCGCCAGCGATCCAGCGAGGCTGAAGCCTCGCCTGCGAGCGACTTTCGGAGGCCGCGCTTTTCCATCGGACCGGTGCGACCAGAACGTGCCACCTCGAAGTCCAAATGTGCCAATCAAAGAGTGCGTCGTCCATCGGTTAGAATTATCGGCGCGCAGCACCGACCACTGCCTCCGCAGCGAACTGCGGTGTCACGCCCCATCAATTTCAGGAATACCATGCCAACGATGACGTATCGACGTTTGGGCCGTTCGGGCCTCAAGGTCAGCGCACTTTCCTTCGGGTCGTGGGTCACCTACGGCAACCAGCTGGGCAACGATCTCGCGCGCGAATGCATGGCGGCCGCCTACGACGGCGGTGTCAATTTCTTCGACAACGCCGAGGTGTACGCCAAGGGTCAGTCTGAAACGATCATGGGCGCGGCGTTGAAGCAGTTAGGTTGGCGCCGCGCGTCCTACATCGTGTCGACCAAGTTCTTCTGGGGTCTGCATGACGGCCCCAATGAAAAAAACACGCTCAATCGCAAGTACCTGATGCAGGCCATTGACGCGTCACTCTCGCGTCTTGACATGGACTATGTCGATCTCGTGTTCTGCCATCGACCCGATCCAGAAACACCGCTTGACGAAACCGTGCACGCGATGTCCGACATGATCACCGTCGGCAAGGCCATGTACTGGGGCACATCGGAATGGAGTGCGGCCGAGATCGCCGCCGCATGGCACATCGCCGACAAGCATCATCTGCACAAGCCGGTAATGGAGCAGCCGCAATACAACATGCTCCATCGTGATCGCGTCGAGAAGGAATATGCGCGCCTCTACACCGACCTTGGCATCGGCACGACCATCTGGAGCCCGCTGTCGTCGGGCCTTCTCACCGGCAAATACAACGACGGCATCCCGCCGGGTTCGCGCGGGACGCTGAAGGGCTTCGAATGGCTGGCCGAACGTCTGACCCAGCCCGCCCAGATAGCGCGCGTGCGCAAGTTGATGCCGATCGCTGGCGAACTGCATTGCACGATGGCGCAGTTGGCATTGGCGTGGTGCCTCAAGAACCCCAACGTGTCGACCGTGATCACCGGTGCGAGCCGGCCGGCGCAAGTCCACGAAAACTTGGGCGCACTCGACGTCGTGTCCAGACTCGACACAGCCATGATGGCGCGCATCGACACCATCCTGACCGAATAGAGCACCAAGGAGACGTTGCATCATGACTGCGCCCGTTGCGTTGATCACCGCTGCCAGCAAAGGCATGGGCGCCGCGTGCGCCCGCGAACTTGCTCGCCGAGGTTATCGCGTATCGCTTCTTGCCCGGTCAGCGGACGTCGACGCACTGGCGCGCGAGCTCAATGGGGGTGCCACGCGCGGCAGTGTCGATTCCGCTGAGGACCTCGAGCGTTTCGTTGGCGAGACGCTTGCCGCATACGGTCGCATCGACGCCGTGGTCAACAACACGGGCAATCCGCCCAAAGGCCCGTTGCTCGATCTGACCGACGCAGATTGGCACACCGGACTCGATATGCTGCTGCTCAACACCGTGCGCATCGCGCGGCTGGTGACGCCAGCGATGCGCGCGCAGGGCGGCGGAGCCTTTGTCAACATCTCAACGTTTGCCGCCTATGAGCCCGATGCGCGCTTTCCCATCTCGTGTGCATTGCGGGCGGCGCTTGGCAGCTTCTGCAAGCTATTTTCCGATCAGGAAGCCACGCATGGCATCCGCATGAACAACGTGCTGCCTGGATTCATCGACACGCGTCCGGTCAATGAAGCAATTCGTGCGGGCATTCCTGCAGGTCGGTATGGGCGCGCCGAAGAAATTGCCACGACCGTCGCCTTTCTGCTGTCCGCGGATGCCGGCTACATCACCGGGCAGAATCTGCGCGTCGATGGCGGACTTACACGTTCGGTATGAGCGATGAAACTTCGACTGCGTTGGCTAACCTTGCTGGCCCTCGGCGTCGGCACGACAGCCATGGCATCGATCTTCGGTAGTCTCTTCGCCGGCACCATGCCGACGGACCTGGGCGTTCGTGACGGTCGACTTGCCCCCTGTCCCGACAAGCCCAACTGCGTCAGCAGTCAGGCGACAGATGCCGGTCACGTCGTTGCGCCGCTTGCGTATTCCGGAAGCGCCGTCGCTGCAATGAAGGCTCTTGTGACCATCGTTACCGCAACACCGGGTGCCACGATCATCGTGGCGCGGGACGATTATCTGCAGGCGACGTTTGCCACGTCACTGATGGGCTTTGTCGACGATGTCGAGTTTTACATCGAGCCGACCCGCAAGGTCATCAATGTACGTTCTGCGTCCCGGCTCGGCACCAGCGATCTCGGCGTCAATCGCAAACGGGTCGAGGCATTGCGCCACGCACTGGCGGCGGCGGGATCATGAATCCGCGGTCGAGCTGGGTCGAAGAACAACGTTCGGCCTACCTTTACCGCGCGTGCGCGGCCGCGGAACGCCAATCCGCGCGCGCGGAACTATTCCTGCAGTTGGCCGGCGAAGCCGAGGCACAAGGCGCCATCTGGCGCGCACAGATCACGGCCCGCGGTTCACCGCCCCCCCCGCCCTATGTTGCGGATGCGCGCACACGACTAGTAGCCACGCTGGTGCGCTGGTGGGGGCCCCGACGATTGAAGGGTGTTCTTGCGGCGATGAGAGTGCGCGGCATGACGATCTACGGTGGCACTGACGTCGGTCATCTGCCCCCCGTGGCCGGTGGCGGCATCGAATTTCGACATCTTAATCTGGGCAGGGGCGGCAATTTGCGCGCCGCGGTGTTCGGCGTCAACGATGGCCTGGTCAGCAATGCCAGTCTGCTTCTTGGTGTCGCCGGTGCCACCGCAGAACCACGTGCAATTCTGGTCGCCGGCGTCGCAGGACTCGCCGCCGGCGCGTTCGCGATGGCAGCCGGCGAATATGTGTCGGTGCGATCGCAACGTGAGCTGTTCGAGTACCAGACTGCGCTCGAACGCGATGAGTTGAAGCAATACCCGGAAGCCGAGGCGCAGGAGTTGGCACTGATCTATTCCGCCAAGGGTTTGTCGCCAAAGGACGCCCATCGACTCGCCAAGCGTCTGGTGGCAGACCCCGAACACGCACTCGACACGCTGGCCCGCGAAGAGCTCGGTTTGAATCCTGCCGAGTTGGGCT
>JBDTTY010000047.1:0-10788 GCA_040007975.1 Betaproteobacteria bacterium
GATCGGCATGGTCAAGACGTGGGCGCGTGAACTGGGCAGCAAAGGCATTCGAGCCAACGCAATCTGCCCCGGCTATATCGAAACCCCGATCCTCGCCGCCATGCCGGAAAAGGTGTTGAAGATGATCGAGGACAAGGTGCCGATGGGCCGTCTGGGTCAGCCCGAAGAAATCGCCAACGCCTATGCCTGGCTGGCTTCGGACGAAGCGTCGTACGTCAACGGCGCCGTGATTGAAGTGTCGGGCGGCGTCACCATCTAGCGCCGCGCCGTTTCGCGCCACGTCGACCGGTTCCCCGGTCACGATCGTTCGGTCGACTTCCCCGCGCGCTACGGCGCGCGGTAGCATTGGCGTCTTCCGTGCCCTTGGGATTCGCCATGTTCGCTCGCCTCTGCGTTTGCCTAGCCGCTCTTGCAGCTGTGGCCATTGTCGGCACGCCGCCGGCCCACGCCCAGAAATTCCAGCCTGGCAGCCCGTATATCTGCCCCAACGACGACAGCACCGGGCTCGATTGCTACCTTGATGCCGTCACGCATCTGTACACGATGTGTCGGCACGTCAAGGGCATCGA
Source organism: Betaproteobacteria bacterium (assembly GCA_040007975.1). Lineage (GTDB taxonomy): Bacteria > Pseudomonadota > Gammaproteobacteria > Burkholderiales > Casimicrobiaceae > VBCG01. The sequence goes on from JBDTTY010000047.1 coordinate 570, forward strand.
GATCATCGAATTCGGCCATCAAAAAGCGCAGGAAGGCGTCAACGGCGCCAAGAGCGATTACTGCGTGGAGAAGCAAAAGATCAACATCACGCGCCCGTACCAGGCGGCACTGAAGGAAGTCACCCCGTGGCGCGAAGCGATCGAAAGCCTGCGTTCGCTGCAGGAATTCTGGCTCAACTCGATGGCCCAGTTGCGCTGGCAGCCGGGTGAAACCGACGACCTGTATCAGGATCGCGTCAACAAGATCTACGAAGAGCTGTCGTACAGAATTGAAAGCGTGCGGGTCGGCCTCAACACTGCGCCCGAGACGGGCCGCGTCGCGGCCAAGCCAGCCGCATCGGGCAAAGGCAAGTCCGCCACCGCGGCCAAGCCCAAAGCCAAAGCCAACTGAACGCGCGCTTGCCGCCTCCGCCGGACGCCAGTGTGGCCGTTGACATCGTTCGCGATGCGCCGGCCGGACCCGGTTCGTCAATGCACGATGATGCATTGGCCGCCATTTTTCGCGATGGCGGGACGCTGGCGCATGCGTTGCCTGGGTTTCGTTTTCGCCCGCAGCAATTGGCGATGGCGCAGGCGATCGCGACGGCGATCGCCACGCGAGGACAATTGGTCGCGGAGGCCGGCACCGGCACCGGCAAGACCTTCGCTTACCTCGTTCCGGCGTTGTTGTACGGCGGCAAGGTCATCGTGTCGACCGGCACCAAGACACTGCAGGATCAATTGTTCGAACGCGACCTGCCGATGGTCCGCGACGCCCTCGCCGTCCCGGTCACAGTGGCGCTGCTGAAAGGACGCAGTAACTACGTCTGTCATCATCATCTCGAACGCGCCGCGCACGAAGATCGACTGCCGTCACGCGACGACGTGCGTCATCTACCCAAGATCATAGCGTTCGCACGTGCCAGTCAGCGCGGCGACCGCGCAGAGTTGGCCGACGTGCCCGAGCACGCATCGATCTGGCCGCTGGTCACGTCCACGCGTGACAACTGTCTCGGTCAAAATTGCGCGTATCACGATGACTGCTTTGTCCTGAAGGCACGCAAAGAGGCGCTGGAGGCCGATGTCGTCGTCGTGAATCATCATCTTTTTTTCGCCGACATCGTGCTGCGCGACGAAGGTGTGTCCGAGTTGCTGCCCGCCTGTAACACGGTAATCCTCGATGAGGCACACCAGCTGCCTGATACGGCGACATTGTTCTTCGGTGAGCAGGTCGGTGCGGGTCAGTTGGCAGAGTTGGCACGCGACGCCGAAATCGCGGCGCGCACCACCGCACGCGACGTGCCGGATCTTCCCGATTCCGCCGCCGAGTTGGCCCCCGCGGTGCGCAAGCTGAGGCTGGCCGCCGGCGAACTTCCCGGCAAGATTGCGCGCGATGCCATCGTGCAACGTCCGGATTTTGCCGAGGCGCTGGATGGGCTCGCTGCGGCGCTCGATCGGATGGCCACCGAGCTTGGTCATTTCGCCGAACGCGGCGAAGAGTTGGCCAACGTTGCACGCCGCGCGGTGGATGCGTCACGTCATGTTGCACGCTGGCGCGACGGCAGCGCTGCCGTCGGCGAGGACACCGATCCGTCGCAGGAATGGATTCGCTGGATCGACATCACACCCAACGGCTTCCAGTTGCAGGCGTCGCCATTGTCGATCGCCCCGCTGTTTCGACGCCAAGTCGACGGTTCGGCACGCGCCTGGATCTTCACGTCGGCAACGCTCGCCGTCGGTCGTGACTTTTCGCACTACACCGGACAGATGGGGCTGGAAGAGGCACAAACCGGGGCGTGGGACAGTCCGTTCGACTATCCGCAGCAGGGATTGCTGTATGTCCCGCGCGATCTGCCGGCACCCAACACCCCGGAGCACACCGATGCTGTCGTCGATGCCGCGTTGCCGCTGATTGCGGCAAGCGGCGGCCGCGCGTTCATGCTGTTCACGTCGTTGCGGGCATTGACGCGCGCACGCGAACGGATTGCGGACGCGTTTGCGCGCGACGGCCATGCATTTCCGCTGCTGGTGCAAGGAGAGGGTTCGCGTTCGGAGTTGCTGGTGCGTTTTCGCGAACTGGGCAACGCCGTGTTGCTGGGCAGCGCGAGCTTTTGGGAAGGTGTTGACGTGCCCGGCGATGCGCTGTCGCTGGTCGTGATCGACAAGCTCCCGTTTGCGCCGCCGGACGATCCGCTGTTGGCCGCACGACTCGATCGGCTGAAGGCGCAAGGCGGCAATCCCTTCATGGCGTGGCAGTTGCCGCAGGCCGCGATCAGCTTGAAGCAGGGGGCGGGACGGCTGATCCGCACCGAGACCGATCGCGGCGTGCTGGCGATCTGCGACCCGCGGCTCACCGACAAGCCTTACGGCAAACGCATCTGGCAAAGCCTGCCACCGATGCGGCGCACGCGCGAAGCGGAGGACGCCGTGAATTTCTTGCGCGAATTGCGGATCGACGCCGAAAGCACGCCATCCGCCGTCACCCGGTGATGCTGCTGTAGGCGAGGCTTCAGCCTCGCGGGGGAGTGAGCGAGGCTGAAGCCTCGCCTACGACTCCCGGACTAGCAGGGGGTCAATCCCAGAACTGCCACCACGGCTTGGTGGCCATCTGTCCGGTGCGAACGACGCCGAAGCTTTCCGCCTGGCGATCCAGATTCTTTTCCCAGAAATTCCACCACGGAATCTCACCACCGCCGACGATAAACCGGCTATCGGGATAGGTCTTGGCCAAAATGACTTTCGAATCGGCGGAGAGTTGATCCAGACCCAGTCGCTCATAACTGTTCCTGAGGATTTCGAGCGCGTTTTCGTTGGCGGCGGTTTGCGGGAAATTGACCAGCGAACCCTGCGCACGATTGGCCGCCGCAACGAACGCGCCGCGGCGATAGTAGTAACGCGCCACGTTGACTTCATACGTCGACATCGCGTTGTTGAGGTAACGCATCCGAGCGATCGAATCCTGGTAGTACTGGCTGTCGGGAAAGCGCGTGGTGAGCTCCTTGAACGCCGCAAACGATGAACGCATTTCCTTCGGATCGCGTTCCGCGAGGTCGAGCTCGTAGACATAGCCAAGCAATCCCTGATCTTCGCGAAAATGGACAAGGCCCTTGAGGTAGTAGGCGTAGTCGACGTTCTGGTGATTGGGATACGTGCGGATGAAGCGCTCAGTGGCGGCAATGGCCGCGGCCTGTTCGCCGCCGCGCCAATTGGCGTACGCGGACTCGAGGATGGCCTGTTGCGCGTATCGACCATACGGAAAGCGTGCTTCGAGCTGATCGAAGATCTTGATGGCCCGTATATAATTGCCCTCGAGCATCGTGTCGTGCGCAGTCTTGTACAAGCGATCCGCGGACCAACCGGCGGTTTCGTCCTTGACCTCGGGAAACAAACTGCACCCGGCGAGCATCAACGCGATACACGCAACCGCAAATCCGGCGCGAATAAATGACGGCATGGGAAAGCTTCGTTTCATTGTGACGATCCTCGACCGCTGATTATAGCCGACCGGATGCCCACCATGCCCCAGTCGCAGCCAGCCCCGGATCCGTCCCGGCACGTGTTTACCGTGCCCGAGGGGGCGGCGGTGCGACGTCTCGACCAGGCGCTGGCCGCGCTGCTGCCCCAGCATTCGCGTACCCGGCTCAAAGGCTGGATCGAGGCCGGTCAGGTCTCCATTGACGGCACGACGGTGGTCGAGCCGCGGTTTCGCATCCATGGCGGCGAGGCCATCCTCGTCACCGAAGGCGTCGACGCCAATCCGTTGCCGGACCACCCCGAAGACATTGCCATTGCCATCGTTTTCGAAGACGACGCCATCATGGTGGTCGACAAGGCGGCCGGGCTCGTCGTGCATCCGGGCAGTGGCAACCGCGCCGGAACGTTGTTGAACGCCCTGCTGCATCACGCGCCCGCATTGGCCACATTGCCTCGCGCTGGCATTGTCCATCGTCTTGACAAGGATACGAGCGGCCTCATGGTCGTGGCCAAGACCGCCATCGCACAAACCGATCTCGTCCGACAACTGGCGGCGCGCACCGTCAAGCGCGAGTATCTTGCAGTCGTGCACGGCGACCTCAAAAGTGCGATGACCATTGATGCCCCCATCGGACGCCATCCGGTGCAGCGCACGTCGATGGCGGTGGTCACTGCCGGCAAACCTGCGCGCACGCACGTCGATGTCGTCGAGCGCTTCGGCATGGCAACGCAATTGCGTTGCCGTCTCGAAACGGGACGCACCCATCAAATCCGCGTGCACCTCGCGGCGATCGGGCATCCGCTGGTCGGCGATCCGACCTATCGCGCGGTGCGGGGTCGCACGCCTGCGCTGCCCCCCGCCGCACTCGATTTCGGCCGCCAGGCGCTGCATGCGCAACGACTGGGTCTCGTGCATCCGATCACCCGCGAAGCGATGGAGTGGAGCAGCATGCCGCCCGCCGATCTGATCGCGTTGGTGGACCACCTGCGTACCGCTGCGCAAGTCAACCGCAACACCGCCGCGTGAGCACGACGCTCTCCTCTGCGTTGATCGCGTGCGATCTCGACTGGATCGTGCCGATCTGGGGCGGGCCGTCACGCGTACGGGCAATGTTTACGACCCGCCGCAGCGGCGTGCACGCGGATGCCGCCACCTCGTTCAATCTCGGGTCCGCGCGACCTGCATCCGGCACGAACATCGATGCCGTCACCGAAAATCGCCGCCGACTGCGCGAACTGCTTCCCGCAGACCCGGTGTGGTTGCAACAGGTGCACGGTATCGACGTCGTCGAAATTGGTGCCGTGCCGGAGTTCCCACTGGTCGCCGACGCCGCAGTCACGCGGCTCGCCGAGACCGTGCTCACCGTTCGCACGGCCGATTGCCTGCCGGTCTTGCTGGCCAATCGTGCGGGAACCGTGCTTGCCGTGGCGCATGCGGGCTGGCGCGGGTTGGCCGCAGGCGTACTGGAGAATGTCGTGTCGGCGATGGGCGCGCCCGCCGACGAAATCAGCGCCTGGATCGGACCTGGCATTGGCGCGCAGGCGTTTGAAGTGGGGCCAGATGTCGTGGCTGCGTTTGGCGGGGATGCCACAGCGTTTTTCCAGCCGCAGCGCGAAGGCAAGTGGATGGCCGATCTCGCGGGACTGGCGCGACAGCGTCTCACGCGTGTCGGCTTGTGCGACATTGCCGGTGGCCAATGGTGCACCCACACCGATGCCGCGCGCTTTTTTTCGTATCGACGCGACAAGGATGCTGGCAGGATGGCGCTGGTGGCGTGGTTGGCGCGGTAGATGCGACGTAGGCGAGGCTTCAGCCTCGCACGCTGACGAACGAGGCTGAAGCCTCGCCTACATACCTCATGGATCCCGAACTCGCATCCTGCCGGGTGCCCGTCACCGCGGCAGCAATTTGCGCATCTTGAAGGCGGCCTGACCCGATTGATCGACGCACGCTTCTACGCCTTGCCGTGCCAATTCCTGTTCGATCCGATTGCGTGTGCTTTCCGCACGATCGACATTGACTTTGCGCGTCAACTCCAGAAACTGGTCGCCATTCGGCAGCGTGGTGATGTCGAGTGCATAGCTGCCGTTCGCCGCCTTGCGGCTGGCGACTGCAAGCGGTCCCAACGGGAGCAATGCCGCAGGCAGCGGATCGACCCTGACTACCTCACGCAAGAACCGCGATTGCGCGGGCGAAAGTGCATCCTGCACACGGGCGCGTCCTGCCACCAGCGCGTCCGCGCGATCTCGCGACAACGGCTGCGACAGCGACACGGCGCCAACGATGGATGCGCCGTGCATGTCGAGTTCGCATTTGCCCTGGCCCTCCGGAATCGCATCGGCTGGTAGCTGTGCGCAATCCTGGTCAGCGATTTTGAGCGTGAGATCCGCAGTACGCGCATCCATGCGCAGTCGAAGCCGCAAGCCACGCCGCTGCAAACTCAGCGTTGCATCGTCGAACAACCACGTCGTCGTCACCGGCCCGGCGTCGCGCAACCTGAGTTTCGTGACCACCTCGGACAACGGTGAACACAAGCCGATCTGGACTTCAGTGCGCAACGCGGCCGCGTTGTCCGTGACGCGGGCAGCGATGCCCACACCCGACCCCGCCAGCGAACCGATGCAGCACAATGCAATGTGGCGCAGGAACATCCGATGATTGTGCCACGAGCGATGCAATGCCCCTCACGGCCACGCGACGCGGCGCATTGTCGGTGCTGATCCGGCGCTATAATCGAGCCATGTTGCAAAGCTGTCTGGACATAGTGGCGGCGGTCACGTTGACTGCGCGCGTCGCCCTTCTGCATCCTGCCGCACTCGCCCCGTGACCACCCTCACCTACACCATCGCCGCCGCCATCGCGGGGGGCGTGCTATCGACGTTGGCGGCGGCCGCCACACTGTCGTTGCAGCGCAGTGCCATCTCGCGACTGGTGTCGTTTGCCGTGGGCGCATTGCTTGGGGCCGTATTCATCGAGCTGCTGCCGCACGCCCTTGAAAGTGGCAGCCCCGAGCGGGTGATGATCACCGTGCTGTGCGGACTGCTGGCGTTCTTTCTGCTCGAAAAACTGGTGCTGTGGCGCCATTCGCACGGGCACGACGAGCATCATGACGACATCGAGGAAAGCGAACACGATCACGCGTTGCATACTCACGCGCACGATGATCAAGGGCGTTCCGGTCTCATGATCCTGATCGGCAACAGCGTGCACAATTTCTGCGATGGTGTCGTTATCGCGGCGGCGTTTCTGGCGGATGTACGGCTGGGTATCGCCACCACGATCGCCATCGTGGCGCATGCGGTCCCGCAACAGGTCGGCGATTTTGCGGTACTGCTTCATTCAGGATTTACGCGAGGACGCGCCTTCGCGTTCAACATCGCTGCGGGCTTTGCCACCGTGATCGGCGCACTCGCTGGCTATTTCGCGCTGGCGCAGATGCAGAATGCGCTGCCGACGGTCCTGGCGGTCGCCGCCGCAAGCCTGCTGTATGTCGCGGTCGCCGATCTCATTCCCAGTCTGCACCGACGCGCCGAACCTGTCGAAACGGCCAAGCAGATGGCATTTATCCTGCTTGGCGTCGCCATCATCGGCGTGACGCACGTACTGCTTGACCACTGACGACAGGCTGCACGCGACTTGCGGGGAAATTTTTGCTGGCGCATCGGCAACGCCGTCCATTGACCGTTGAGGAAGCGGCGCGGTCACGATACCATCGCACCATCTTCGACTTTTCCACTGTTGCAATCACCACCTGCACCAACCTTGCGCTCCCCCATGTCTCCTCTCGATCCGCGCGACCCCACCACCTGGTCTGCCCTGCAGGCCAACTGGCAAGACGCCCAGCAGCAGTGGGCACAGTGGTGGCGAACCGCGCCAATTGCCGCTTTTCCCGTCGGTCCCGGCATCGCGGGGATGTTGCCGACGACGTTCGATATGGCCGCGCTCAACGCGCGCCTGGCGCCCCGCGTCGAAGCGTTGCTGCGCGCGACTGCCGAGGCGGCCACCGGCGCTGCCGTCCCCGAAGTCATCGCGCCGATGCCCGGTGATCGTCGCTTCAACGCCCCGGCATGGCGCGAGCAAGCGTTTTATGCACTGCTGAAGCAGTGGTACCTGCTGTATGCCGAATATTGTCGCGACACCGCGCAACTATTGCCGTTGTCCGACGTGGACAGAAAGCGCCTCGAATTTGCCGTGCGACAGTATCTCGACGCGATCGCGCCCACCAATTTCCCCGCCACCAATCCGGACGTGCTGGCACGTGCCGTTGCTACCGATGGTGCCAGCATCGTGCAGGGCATGCGCAACCTGGCCGACGACATCGAGCGCGGGCGCATCACGATGACCGACGAAAAGGCGTTTGCGGTCGGCCGCAACCTCGCAACGACGCCGGGGCATGTCGTATTCCGCAATGACCTGATCGAGTTGATCCAATACGACGCGACGACACCCACCGTGCACCGCCGACCGCTGCTGATCGTGCCGCCATGCATCAACAAATACTACATCCTCGATCTGCAGCCCGCCAATTCGTACGTCCGCTATGCCGTCGCGCAGGGCCACACGGTCTTCATGGTGTCGTGGCGCAACATTCCGGAAGAACTCGGCAAACTCACGTGGGACGATTACATCGAGCAGGGCGTGATCGCTGCATTGCGCGTGGCGCAGGACATCGGTGACAGCAAGCAAGTCAATGCGCTGGGCTTTTGCGTGGGCGGCACGTTGCTCTGCTGCGCGCTGGCGGTGCTGGCGGCACGCAAGGACACGTCGGTGGCCAGCGCCACCCTGTTGACCACGATGCTCGACTTTGCCGACCCCGGCGAAATCGGCGTGTATGTCTCGCGCGAAATGCTGGCGGCGCGCGAGCCGCAGCTGATGGCCGGCCAACGCGTATATGGCAGCGAGTTGGCAAACGCCTTTGCCAGTCTGCGCGCCAACGATCTCGTGTGGAACTACGTCGTGGGTAATTATCTTAAGGGCGAGACGCCTCCGGCGTTTGACCTGCTGTACTGGAATGGTGACTCGGCCAATCTGCCCGGCCCGATGTACGAATACTATTTGCGCAACATGTACATCGACAATCGCCTGCGCGAGCGCAATGCATTGACGATGGCCGGTGCCGCGATCGATCTGCAGCGGGTGACGATGCCCACTTACGTGTTTGCGTCGCGCGACGACCATATCGTGCCGTGGCGTGCTGGCTACAAGGCAACGGAGCTTCTGGGCGGCGACTGCACGTTCGTGCTGGGCGCGTCGGGCCACATTGCTGGCGTGGTCAATCCACCAACGCCGGAAAAGCGCAACTACTGGACCAACGATCTTCTGACCGACGCGCCTGACGACTGGTTGGCGCGCGCCACGGCGGTGCCTGGCAGCTGGTGGCCGCATTGGGCGCAGTGGCTTGACCCGCATGGGGGTCCGCGGCATGCGGCTCCGGCAACGGCGGGCAACGCGCACTATCCGGCGCTGGACGCGGCGCCCGGCCGCTATGTGCTGGCTGCGGCCTGAGCGACCATCGTTCACTGCTGATACTTGAGAATCCGCGGCATTGGTCGCTGCGCTAAGATAAAGGTCTTTTGATCCGCGCACCTTGGCGCGGACATTCCCCGGAGGACCTCATCATGAGTGACATCGTCATCGTCGGCGCGTTGCGCACGGCAATCGGAAAGTTCGGCGGCGCCTTGGCCAAGGTACCGGCGCCGGAGTTGGGCGCGACGGTGATCCGCACGCTGCTCGCGCGCGCCAACGTGGCACCCGACCTCGTCTCGGAAGTGATCCTGGGGCAAGTCCTGACGGCCGGTAGCGGGCAAAATGTAGCGCGGCAATCACTGCTCAAAGCGGGCATTCCTGATTTTGTGCCCGCGATGACCATCAACAAGGTGTGTGGCTCCGGCTTGAAGGCGGTGATGCTCGCCGCGCAGGCCGTTCGCTGCGGCGATGCCGACATCGTCGTCGCAGGTGGTCAGGAAAACATGAGTGCGTCACCGCATGTATTGCTCGGTTCGCGCGATGGTTTCCGGATGGGTGACGCCAAACTGATCGATTCGATGATCGTCGATGGCCTGTGGGACGTCTACAACCAGTATCACATGGGTGTGACTGCCGAAAACGTCGCGAAGAAGCACACGATCTCCCGCGCCCAGCAGGATGAGTTTGCCGTTGCCAGCCAGAACAAGGCGGAGGCCGCGCAAAAGGGCGGCAAATTCGTCGACGAAATCGTGCCGGTGATGATCGCGCAACGCAAAGGCGACCCGTTGCCCTTTGCCGCCGATGAATTCATCAAGAACGGCACCACGCTTGAAAGCATCGCCGGGCTTCGGCCTGCCTTTGCCAAAGATGGTTCGGTGACCGCCGCCAACGCGTCGGGCCTCAATGATGGCGCCGCGGCGGTGCTGGTGATGACGGCGGCGCGCGCCAAGCAGCTTGGCTTGACTCCGCTGGCCACGATCAAGGCCTATGCCTCCTCGGGTGTCGATCCGGCGCTCATGGGGATGGGACCGGTGCCGGCATCGCGCAAGTGCCTCGAGAAAGCCGGTTGGAACGCATCCGATCTCGACCTGATGGAAATCAACGAAGCGTTTGCCGCGCAGGCCTGCGCCGTCAACAAGGAAATGGGCTGGGACACGAGCAAGATCAACGTGAATGGCGGCGCGATTGCTCTGGGCCATCCGATTGGCGCCTCGGGTTGCCGCGTGCTGGTCACGCTGCTGCATGAAATGGGACGCCGCAATGCAAAGAAGGGCTTGGCCTCGCTGTGCATCGGCGGCG
>JBDTTY010000048.1:0-10787 GCA_040007975.1 Betaproteobacteria bacterium
CCATGACGCTCAACCTGGTGCTGGCCGCGCTGATGGGTGTGCTGATCCCGATGACCATGCTGAAACTGGGCCGTGATCCGGCCGTGGGCTCGTCCGTCTTGATCACGGCGGTGACCGATTCGGGCGGCTTCTTCATTTTCCTGGGATTGGCTACACTGATTCTTATCCGCTGACCGGGGCCGAAGCGTTACGCCTGGACGGACGGAATATTCGGCCCGGACCCTTGTTTGCCCTTCCGGAAGCCCGAAAGTCGCTCCGATAACAACCACCAAGGAACCCCCATGATCCGGAAATCCACGCCGTTGCTCGCCGTCATGCTGCTGGCCGCCTCATTTGCAGTCAGTGCCCAACAACCCGTCAAGGCTGCCGACGGCACGCTGGTCGACGCCAAAGGCATGACGTTGTACACGTTCGACAAGGACGCCGGCGGCAAGAGCGCCTGCAACGGCCCCTGCGCCACCAACTGGCCGCCGTTGATGGCCTCGGCGGGCGCCAAGGCGGAAGGCGACTGGTCGATCATCACGCGCGACGATGGCGCCAAGCAGTGGGCGTTCAAAGGCAAGCCGCTGTACACGTGGGGCAAGGACACCAAGCCGGGCGAAAAGACCGGTGACGGCGTCGGCGGCTTCTGGCACACCGCCAAGTAATCGCGCTGGTTCTCCGCGGCGACGGCCCCTGCGGCCGTCCCGCGGCCCTCGTGGCATGAACGTTTCGACCACCACCGACGTTCCGCTTCCCCAGCCCGACCTTCTGGCCGCGCTGCCGCGGCTTCGCCGCTACGCTCGCGTACTCACCGGTGACGTCCATCGCGCCGATGATCTCGTTCAGGAGACGCTTGCCCGTGCCTGGGAAAAACGCCGGCTATGGACCGCCGGCACCGACCTTCGCGCGTGGCTCTTTACCGTCATGCACAACGTGTTCGTCAATCAGCGCATCACCGCGCGCCACGAAGCCCGCAACGTCTCGCTCGATGGCGACGGTGACGGCGGTGAGGCCTGGCAGATTCCAGTGCTGCCGGCGCAATATGCGCGCGTTGAATTGATCGAGCTCATTCATCACGTCGGGCGCCTGCCGATCGAGCAGCGCGAAGTCCTTCTGCTCGCTGTGGTCGAGGAAATGCGCTACGAAGATATTGCGCGGACGCTGGCCATTCCCATCGGCACGGTGATGTCGCGCCTGTCGAGGGCGCGAGAGAAATTGCGTGCGGTCTTCGCCGATGTCCCCGGCACCGGCGTACCGCTGCGGGTCGTGCGATGAATGCGCTGCCCATCACCGAGGCCGATGTGCACGCGTATGTCGATGGCACGCTGGCGTCATCGCGGGTGCCGGCACTTGAAGCGGCCGCGGCGCACGACCCTGTGCTGGCTGCACGCATCGCCGCCGCGCAGCGGCATAACACGCAGTTGCGCGACGCGTTCGACACCTGGCTGACCGAACCGGTGCCCGAGCGACTGATTGCGGCCACGGCGGCGCCTCGCGCTCAAGTCGCGCCCGCAGTCGCGACACTGCGCAATGTGCCATCGTGGGCGCGGATGGCCTTGGCTTCGGCGGCCGTGTTGGTGCTGGGCATCGGCATCGGCTGGTTCGGCCGCGACTTCGAATTGCATCGCGAAGGTACGCCCACGTCCTTTACCCGACAGGCAGCGTTGGTCCATGCGCTGTACGCGAGCGATGTCAATCGCCCGGTGGAAATTTGGGCAGCCGAGGAAAAGCGGCTGGTCAACTGGCTGACCAAGCGACTCGGCTTTCAGGTGCGCGCACCGGATCTCAACGCGTTGGGCTTTGCATTGGTCGGCGGACGCCTGGTTGCGGGCAACGAAATGCCTACCGCGCTCTTTGTCTACGAAAATGCCGACAAGCAGCGTCTGACCTTGCAGGTGCGCCGGCCGGTGGTGCCGGGCGGAGAAACCGCCTTCCGTTATGCGCATGAAGATGGCGTGGGTGTGTTCTACTGGATCGAGGAAAACTGCACGTACGCACTGTCGGGCAATCTCGACCGGGCGCGGCTGCTCGCCATCGGCCATGCTGTCTACGGGCAGCTTGCTGCGCTGGAGGCGGGGCCGAAGTAGGCAGACGGGGCGTGTCGGCACGCACTGGTGTGCGCTCGTCGGGTCGGCGACAATGCACGGGCCCGTTCACTCGCCCTCCTCCGAACATGACCCGTGCCGTCCCGCTGCTCATCTATAGCCACGTGTTTGCCGCAATCGCCCCGATGCCGCTCGGCATCTGGCGGGTGCGGCATGCCAACGTCGACGGCCATCGCAAGACCATGCGCGGCCTCCACTGGGGAGGATTGATCGTTGCCGGTGTGTTCACACGATCACTGGGCAGCCTCATCCGCAATCTGGTGTGGAAAGGCCGCGGGGTCCGCTGATGCAACGCGTTCCCGCACATCCTGGCGACACGCTGGCCGCTGTCGAAACCCCGGCACTGGTCCTCGATCTCGACGTGTTTGAACACAACCTGGACCTGATGGCCGACGTGGTGCGTGGCTCCGGCCTGGCGCTGCGTCCCCATGCCAAGTCGCACAAATGTCCCGACATTGCGAAGGCGCAGATTGCGCGCGGCGCCATCGGTATCTGCTGCCAGAAGGTGGACGAGGCGGCAGCGTTCGTTAGCGCGGGCATCGCCAATGTGCTCCTCACCAACGAGATTGTGGCGCCAGCCAAGATGCAGCGGCTGGCCGAACTCGCGCGGTCGGCGACGGTGGGCGTGCTCGTCGACAACGCCGCCGTTCTCGATGCGCTGTCGGCGGCTGCGGTGAAGGCGGGCAGCATCCTGCATGTCTACGTCGAAGTCGACGTTGGCGCGCATCGTTGTGGTGTGCCCTCCGGTGAGGTAGTCGTGGCGCTGGCGCGCGCGGCCAATGCACGGCCGGGGCTCAAGTTCTGCGGCATTCATGCGTATCAGGGCGGCGCGCAACATTTGCGCACGCCTGATGAACGCGTCATGGCCATCGCAGAAGCCAGTGCGCTGGCGCTCAAATCGAAGCAGATGCTCGAACGCGCGGGCATCGCGTGTCCGGTGGTCACGGGTGCCGGTACCGGCACGTGGCAGCTCGAACGCGACAGCGCGATCTACACCGAACTGCAACCGGGCTCCTACATTTTCATGGATGCCGACTACCACCGCAACGCGTTGGCCCCCGATCAGCATCCATTCGAGCAAAGTTTGTACGTGCTGACATCGGTGATGAGCACGCCTGCGTCGGAACGCGCGATCGTGGATGCCGGATTGAAGGCGGTCGCCTTCGATTCGGGAGTGCCGCTGGTGCATGCAGCGCAGGGGCTGGAATACGTCAAGGCCTCGGACGAGCACGGGGTGTTGCAGGTGGATCCCACGCAGGCAACACCGCAACTGGGGGACCGCGTGTGGCTGATTCCCGGACATTGCGATCCCACGGTCAATCTCTACGACTGGATCGTCGGCATGCGCGGCGACCGCGTCGAATGCGTCTGGCCGGTCGCCGCGCGCGGCGCGTTGGGGTAGTGCCGAGCTACCTAAAGCGCGGCCACACCTGCGCCGGTGCGGACCATCGCCGCGACGCGTGGCGATTTGCCGAACGTCACCTTGAACGTCTCGGACAGCCCGAGGATACCGATTTGGGCGCGAACCGTGGCCGGCTCCGGATGTTCGCCGGCGATGGCCACCAGGCGCAGTCCCGAATCAGGCAACAAGTCCGTCGGATGTCGCGCGCCGGACCACTGGATCAGCGTCGGTACCAGTCCGCGGCCGGGACGATGGCCGTCGGGCGGCACCGTGATCTGCCAGCGATAATCGCCGCGCGCCATGGGTAACACGTCGCCCAACGCAGGTAGCCGGTCGCGCGCTTCGCCGATGTCGCGCGTGCGCGCCACCCAGTGCATGAGAGCCGGACCTTCGGTGAGATCGGCCTTCATGCGCGGCTCGTCCAGATCAAACCATCGCGGCCGTGTGGGTGCCGGTGCTTCCGGATCCACGGCGATCACTTCGAGGTAGATCCGCGGCCCCAATGACAACAGCGCATTGTGCGTACCCATCTGCGTGTGCTTGCCCCCAGGTTGCGGGCGTACACCCAATGTGGTCTCGATCCAGTCGCAGCCATCGCGCAATGTCAACGCGGCGACGACGAGGTGATCCAGTTCGACCTGCAGCGGATTCATCGGACGAGGACTTCATCCGGCGAAAAATCGAGCTCGACGCGCGCACCGTTGGGATCGAAGAAAAACACCTGCCAAATTCCGGTGCCGCTTTGCTTGCGACATGCATGTTTCAATTCGGCCGCTTCCAGCAACGCCACCGTTGCGGTCAATCCACTGGCGGAAAACGCCATGTGATCAATTACACCCGGGCGCAGTTGATCGCGCGATTTGCCGCCAACGACATGCAGGATCGCGGCGTCGCCCGCATACAACCAGGCGCCGGGAAAGCCCAAATCCGGCCGCGGTCCGCTGGTAAGACCCAGAAAACGTGCATAGAAATCCACGGTGCCGGGCACGTCGTCGGTCAGCACGGTGAAGTGGTTCATTCCAGATGTGGCCATTGTAGTTTTCCTCCTGCGTTCGCTCAGGATAATCCATCGCCGAGAAAGCGACCGACCAGCGTTGTCGCATCGGGGGCGGCGGCATCGTTGTAGGCCAACGTCGCGTCGCCACCGCTCCACGCGTGGCCCAACTGCGACACGGTGACCAGGCGCGCGATCAGCAGCCCATCACGCATCCATTCGCGTACCGTTTCCACGCGTCCACCGGGCAGCGTGGTGTGTGTTTCACTGGCAGGCGTCGGCAATGTACTGGTGGCGGCAAGCCCGTTGAGCGCCAGATATTGCCGGACCAGCGCTGTTGCATTGAGGGGTGCCACCACGCGATCGCCGTCACCGTGGATCGCCAGCAGCGGTACCTGCATCCGTTCGGCGCCAGCAGCTGCGCGCGCTTGTGCGCCAATCGCTGCCACATCGGTATCGGGTCCGTTTTGCATCACCGGAAGGGCGCTCATTGCCGAGCTCGCCGCGCCGCAGGCCAAGCCGGAATGCACCGCCACCGACCGAATGAGGCGGGGGTAGCGCACCCCAACTGCAGCCGCCAGCGCACCACCGGCCGACATGCCCGCCACCGCAACCCGCTTGCGGTCGAGTCGATACTTGCGGATCACGGCGCGGATCTGGGCTGCCACGATTGCCGTTTCGCCATGGCCGGCGGCGGTGCGTGCGTCGAACCAGTTCCAGCAGCGCCACGCGTTGGCGGTGTCCTTCTGTCGCGGCAGCAGCACCACACAACCGGTACGGTCGGCGAGCGCCGTCACGCGCGTCCCTTGCGCCAATTCTTCGGGTGTCTGCTTGCAGCCATGACATAGCACCAGCAGCGGAGCGCGCTTCCATCGCGTGTGGCCGCGTGGCACATAGACCAGGTAGTCGCGGCTAGGCCAGACGTGCGGCGCGGTGCCCACCCATCCAGACAGCGAAAACTTGGATCCGGATTCAAAGCGACCCGCCTGGGGTTCGCCGCTGAAAAGCCGCGCGAAGAACGCGTTGACGCGCGACCAGAGATTCATGAATAGCCTACAGACGGTCGTATTTTTTGGCGGTACCCCGCGCCAATGCGACAGGGTACTTGTGCCGGTTCTTCACCATCTTGGAACGAACTGCACCATCAATATCGATATTCAAATCGTGGCACAGGTAGCAAAACAGGATGGCGATATCGGCAACTTCATCTGCAATTGCCTCTCGGTCCCGAACGACAATATCGGGAAGCTCGCTGTCTCTCGCCCACTGAAAGCACTCCAGCAACTCAGAGACTTCGACCGAGAGTGCAGAAGTCAAATTCTTGACAGTATGGAATTGCTCCCACTCGCGCTCCTTGCGGAACGCCAGAAGTTCATCGAGCACTTCTTGCGCAACAATCGGCATGGCGGCTCCTATGCCTGGAAGAAATTCCTGTCGTGCCAGCAGCACCGATTTCTCGAGCAGCCAATTGCTAGATCAGCACGATGTCGTACTGTTCCTGTGTGTACAACGTCTCGACCTGCAGTGAAATGGGCTTGGCGATGAAGTCACCCAGTTGCGCGAGGCTTTGCGACTCCTCGTCCAGGAACATGTCGATCACCGACTGTCCGGCAAGGATGCGGAACTCGCGTGCATTGAACTGCTTCGATTCGCGGACGATCTCGCGCAGAATTTCGTAGCAGATCGTCTGTGCGGTCTTCAACTGACCGCGACCGTGGCAGGTAGGGCACGATTCGCACAGCACATGCGCCAGTGATTCGCGCGTGCGCTTGCGCGTCATCTCGACCAGGCCAAGTTGCGTGAAGCCGTTGACGGTGAGCCGTGTGCGATCCTTTTCCAGCGCTCGATTCAATTCGGCCAGCACCGCATTGCGGTGATCAGCATTTTCCATATCGATGAAATCGATGATGATGATGCCGCCCAGATTGCGCATCCGCAGTTGACGCGCAATCACCTGCGCAGCTTCAAGGTTGGTCTTGAAGATCGTGTCATCGAAGCTGCGTCCGCCGACGAAGCCGCCGGTGTTGACGTCTACGGTCGTCATAGCTTCGGTCTGGTCGATGATCAGGTAACCGCCGGACTTCAAGTCGACCCGGCGCTGCAGCGCCTTTTCGATTTCGTCCTCGACGCCGTGCAGGTCATACAGCGGTCGATCGCCGACGTAGTGATTGATCCGGTCGGACAGCGCGGGCGTGTACTGGCGCGCGAAGTCCTGCATCTTGATGTAGGTCTCGCGCGAATCGACCAGCACGCGCGACGTTTCCTCCGTCGACATGTCGCGCAACACGCGCTGGGCGAGGTTCAAGTCCTGATACAGCAGCGATGCCGGGGGAGCCGCGTACGAGCGCTGGGTGAGATCGCTCCACAATTTGGTCAGGTACTCGATGTCGGATTGCATTTCGCGTTCCGACGCGGTTTCCGCCATCGTGCGAATGATGAAGCCTCCAGTCATGCCTTCCGGCAGCAGGTGCTGCAATCTTTCGCGCAACGTTTCGCGTTCGGCTTCGTCGCCGATACGTTGCGAAATGCCAATGTGTGAATCCTGTGGCAGGTAGACCAGCAGCCGACCGGCCAGGCTCACCTGCGTGGACAGCCGCGCACCTTTGGTCCCGATGGGATCCTTGATCACCTGCACCATCAGCGACTGACCCTCGTGCAGGATGCGCTCGATGGGCTTTTGCTCGCCACCGTTGCCATTGCCGGTCTGGCGATGTTCCCAGATGTCGGCGATGTGCAGAAACGCGGCACGCTCGAGACCAATCTCGATGAATGCGCTTTGCATACCGGGCAGCACGCGCACGACACGACCGAGGTAGATGTTGCCCACGAGCCCGCGCGCACTGGCGCGTTCCATGTGCAACTCCTGCACCACGCCCTGTTCGAGCATGGCCACCCTTGTTTCCTGCGGCGTGACGTTGATCAGGATTTCATGCGTCATCGGCGTCCTGCCAACGTATTGATTTTGATGAATCGTTATAGCACGGGCCGCCCGCTCCGGGCGAGCAACGCAGCGGTTTCCGCCAACGGCAAACCCATGACGCCGCTATAGCTGCCCGCGATCCGGGTGATGAATGCCGCGGCCCGGCCCTGAATTGCGTAGGCGCCAGCTTTGTCGAAGGATTCCCCGGTCGCGACATAGCGCTCGATTTCGCCGGCAGTCAATTGGCGCAGCGTTACCGCGGATTCGCAAATCGCAATTTCCACGTCGTCCTGCCAGCGCAGCGCGACGGCAGTAATCACCGTGTGGGTGCGCCCGGACAGCTTGGCCAGCATCGTTCTTGCGGCATCGGCGTCGCCGGGCTTGCCGAAGATCATATCGTCCTGCACAACCTCCGTGTCGGCACTCAACACTGGCAAGCGCGGCAATTGGCGCTGTTCCATCCGCTGCCACCCCACCTGCGCCTTGGTACGTGCAATGCGCTCGACGTAATGCAGTGGCGGCTCGCCATCGCGGGCCTCTTCCACCACGTCGCGATGCCGCCCCGGCGCTTCGCGCAGTCGCAATTCCGCAAATTCGACGCCCAGCTGCCGCAGCAATTCCTGGCGCCGTGGGCTGCGTGAGGCGAGATAGAGGACGGGTTCGCTTACTGGTGCGGATGGTGGTCGCAAGGCGTCAGTCGCGATGATAGGGGTGGCCCGTCAACAGCGACGCGGCACGATAGAGTTGCTCGGCCAGTACCACGCGGACAAGGCCGTGCGGAAGCGTCAGCGCCGACAGCGCAAACCGCTCGTGTGCGGCGCTCTTCAACGCGGGGTCGAGACCATCGGCGCTGCCGATGACAAAGGCGATGTCATGCGCTTCGTCGCGCCAACGGGAGAGCTTGTCGGCCAGCATGCGCGTGGTCCATGCACAGCCGCGTTCATCCAGCGCCACCATGGCATAGCCGGTGCACGCCGAACCGATGCGTTCCGCCTCTGCTGCCAGCATTTGCGGCGCGGTGCGACCCCGATCGCGGGCTTCGGGCTTTAACTCGAGCAATTCCAATGCGTACTCGCGCGGCAGACGCCGCGCGTATTCCGTGTAGCCGGCGTCGATCCAGGCCGGCATCTTCAAGCCCAGCGAGACGATGCGCAGTTTCACGGCAACGCGAGATGCAGGTCACGCCGGCCGCGCAACCGTCAAGCGGCGGCTCGGGTGCGGCGGCTGGGGGCGGGTGCCTCCCAGAGTTCCTCGAGGTTGTAGTGCTGGCGCACCGCCGGTTGCATCACATGCACGACGATATCGCCGCAATCGACCAGCACCCATTCGCCGGTTTCCTCGCCTTCGACGCCGACGATCGTGGCGCCGGCTTCCTTCAGCGCGTCGCGGACATGGTGGGCAAGGGCGTTGGCTTGACGGTTGGAGTCCGCGCTGGCAATGATGAAGCTGTCACAGAAGGTAGTGAGCTTGCGCACGTCGAGGACCTTGATGTCGCGGGCCTTGATGTCTTCGAGGGCGGTGACGGCAATTTGCTGCAGTTTGTTAGGTCGCATCCGTGGGCGCGTGGTAGAGGTGATGTTGTTCAATATAGGCCAAAACGCCTTGCGGGAGCAATTGCGACAGCGTTTCTCCGTCACGTTGTTGCGCCAATAGTGCGCGAATGTCGGTGGCTGAAATCGGCTGGGGTGTCACCCGTTGTTCGAAGATGCGGCCAGCCGGTGTCGCAAACAAGGGTGCCGACGTCAATGTGTGGCGGCGTTGCCACTCGTCGGCCAGCAAAGGCGGCAGCGCGACTTTCGGCGGCACGCCTGGACGCGCGACGACGACGACGTGCGCCAACGTGAAAAGCTCGCGCCAGCGATGCCACGTCGGCAGGCCGCGAAAGGCGTCGGCGCCCACGATCAGCCACAACGGACGCTCGGGAAAGGCATGGCGCAGTTCTTCCAGCGTCAGCACGGTGAAACTCTTGCCACCACGTTGCAATTCACGATCGTCGGCGATCAGCCCCGGAAATTCTTCCAGGGCAATGCGCAACATCGCCAAGCGGTGCGCCGCGGACGAGTGCGGGCCACCACGATGGGGCGGGTCCGCTGCCGGTACCAACCGCAATTCCGCAAGCCCCAAGCCGCGGCGCACGTCATCGGCCAGTCGCAAATGCCCGTAGTGGACGGGATCGAAAGTGCCCCCCAGGAGCGCAATGGGCGTCCTGTCGCTTGTACTCATGCGCAGTGTCGTACGATCAAAACCGCGACCCCGGCTCGGCCAGAAAGGCGACCTCCTCCGGCGTCGACGTGCGACCAAGAATGTCATTGCGGTGCGGATAGCGGCCGAAGCGAAAAATCACATCGGCGTGCTTTTGCGCCCACTTCAAGGGTTCGGCGTCGCTGGAATCGTGGGATAGGGCGGTGAACAATTCAATCGACCGATGCTGGATGGCGACGTCTTCCGCGTGCTCGAACGGCAGATACATGAACCACCGGCCGAAGCGATCGAGTTCGCGGTCGAAGCCGCGCGCGATGGCATCCTGGGCCGTCGCCAACGCGCGGACATCCCCGGCAAAAGCCCGCGGCGTGTCGCGAAACATGTTGCGCGTGAACTGGTCGAGCAGCAGGATGCGCGCCAGCGTGCCGCGCGCGTCGACGCACCATTCGCCGTAGCCCCCGGCCAGGGCCCGATGCACCGCTTCACCAAAGGTGGCGCCGATGACCTCGTCGAAGGCGGGATCCTTGCGGAACCACACCACGCGTGCGGTCCCGTGCTCCGGATGGTCCTCCGGTGCAAACCAGAAATCGAGGACGACATCAGGCGTCATGTCCATAGCCTATGATAGAGGGAATGACCGGGACGCTGCGATGCGGCCTTTATTGTTGGCCGACGATGACCACTTCCTACCGCAGTATCTTCCTGCTGGCCTGTTGTCAGGCGCTGTTGCTTACCAATTCAGCGGGTTTGATCTCGATGAACGGCCTCGTCGGCTATTCGATGGTCGACACCAAGGCTCTTGCGACGTTGGGCGCCACCACCTATGTGCTGGGCTCGGCACTGGCTACGATGCCGATGTCGCTGTGGATGGCCAAGGTGGGCCGTCGGCGCGGGTTCATGGCCGGGGCCATGATCAACGTGTTGGGCTGCGGTATCGCGGTCATCGCGCTGCATCAGAGCAGCTTTGTGCTGTATTGCCTCGCCACGGCGGTGATCGGCATCTACAACGCCGTGGGCTTGCAGTATCGCTTTGCTGCCACCGAAGTGGCCGCCCCCACCGACAAGGCGCGCGCGATATCGCTGGTGCTGGCCGGCGGCATCGTCGGTGGCTTCCTCGGACCGGCCATCACGCGCTGGGGCCAGCACATGTTTGCCACGCCGTTTCTCGGCTCCTTTGTGATG
>JBDTTY010000049.1:0-10561 GCA_040007975.1 Betaproteobacteria bacterium
ATCTCGCGCGCCGCTGGGGTGAAACCAGTGCGTTCGGCGCCTTTCTTGATCCGGTAGCCGACAAGCTGATGGTAGCGGCGGCGTTGATCCTGCTGGTGCAACTGGGTCGGGCCGAAGCGTACCTGGCGGCAATCATCATCGGGCGCGAGATCGCCATTTCGGCATTGCGCGAGTGGATGGCGCAGCTCGGCAAGACCAAGAACGTTGCGGTGGCCTTCATTGGCAAGGTCAAGACGGCAGCACAAATGACGGCTATCATCGCGTTGCTGCTGTGGGAGCCCGTGTTTCCCGGCATCTCGACACCGGTTCTGGGCACGATTGCGCTTTGGGTCGCCGCGATCCTGACGCTATGGTCGATGTTTCACTATCTGCGCTTGGCCGCCCCCGCGTTTCGCGCCGACGACCAAACGGGCCCGCACACGACAGTGACGCGCAAGAAACCCTGATCGGCGTGGCGCAGTCGCGTTCGCGGAGTGTTCCGCCGGCACGTTCCGACTATTGCCGCGCCGCAGCGTGACTGTTGTCTCAATTCAGGTCCACACTAGCGTTTGACCTCGGTGCGCACCGCACCATGCCCCGTTCTGTTTGAGCCGATGACCCCCTATCTGTCGATCGAAAGCCTGTCCGTTGCCTATGGCGGTACCACCGTGCTCGACCGGGTGAGTCTCGGGGTCGAACGTGGTGAAATGGTCGCGCTATTGGGCAGTTCCGGGTGCGGCAAGACGTCGCTGTTGCGGGCCATTGCAGGCTTTGTGCAGCCTTCTACTGGCACCATTTGCGTCGACGGCGTCGATATCACGCATTTGCCCCCGGAAAAACGCGCCACTGCGATGATGTTTCAATCGTATGCGCTGTGGCCGCACATGAATGTTGCGGCCAACATCGGCTATGGCCTGCGGATGCGCGGCTGGAAGGCTGATGCCATCGCGGCACGCGTGACGGACATGCTGAAGCTGCTGCAATTGGAAGGTTACGAGTCGCGTTCGGTGACGCAATTGTCCGGCGGGCAGCGACAGCGCGTGGCGCTGGGGCGCGCGCTCGCGGTGGATCCGCATCTGTTGCTGCTCGACGAGCCGATGTCCAATCTCGATTACAAGGTCCGGCTCGAGTTGCGCCATGAATTGCGGGCGTTGCAGCGACGCATCGGCATCACCGCCGTCTACGTGACCCATGATCGCGAAGAGGCGCTGACGCTCGCCGATCGCATCGCGGTGATCGATGCCGGCAAGATCGTGCAGGTTGGACCGCCGGAGCAGATTTTCCATCACCCGGAGAGTGCGTTCGTCGCGGGATTCATGGGGGCGGACAATGCGCTTGACGTGGCGCAGTCCGGGACGGGCGGCCTGACCGCGGCGTTGGCCGGCACGCCGGCTGCACAACGGCTGCGCGCGCACTTCCGCAGCGATGCCGCGCAACTTGCCACGGCCATGACGGACCACGCGTCCGATGCACTGGTCCTGCCCGGCGTCGTTGCGCAATCGGTTTATGTGGGTCATGGTTATCGTTATCGCGTGCGCACCGACAATGCCGACTTGTGGGTCGAGGCGCCCGAACGTGTTGCTGAAGGCACGCCCGCTGCCGTGGTCGTGCCGCGTGCTGCTTTGTTGTTGTTTCCGGGCGAGGCCCGTCCGGGCTGACCTCACCTTCAAGGAGAACCCCATGCGCTTTCGAACTTTGTTTGCCGTCAGTGCCGTTGCCGCGGCCATTGCCGTTTCCGGCGCTGCATTGGCGCAGACGCTCAACGTCGTGTCCGCCGGTGACCAGAACATGGTCGACTACGTCAACAATTACCTTGCGCCAAAATTTGAAGCGTTAAATCCCGGCGTGAAAGTACGTGCCGTGGGTACGGGCCCCGGTGACTCCGGCTCGCAAAAGATTTACGAGAAGCTTTCCGCGCAGCAAAAGGCGGGTTCGGCGGCGTGGGATACCGACGTGGCCGTCGTGCATCAGCGCGGTGCGGCAACGATGGTCAAGGAAAATCTGCTGCTTCCCTATCGCAACGATGTTGCGGCCGGCAAACTCGTCTCCCGTGATTCCGCCAAGAATGCGCTGGGCGCCAACGTCGATGGTTATGTGCTGCCAATGTTCCATAGCCAGATCGCGTTCGCGTACAACCCCGATCTCGTCAAGGCGCCACCAAAGTCGTTTGCCGAACTCACTGAGTGGGTCAAGAAAAATCCGAAGCAATTCGGTTACAACGGCGTCAAGGGCGGCATGTCGGGCGTGGGCTTTGTGATGGGATGGGTCGGTGCCAACGCGGGTATCGGCGACAAGCTTGAAAAAGGCCCCTACGATGCCGGACAAAAAGCGGCGATCGACAAGTCGCTGGCCGGTCTCAAGGATTTCAATCAATACGTCGTGATGACGCCGGGCAATGCCGGCACGCTCGACATGTTGAATCGCGGCGAAATCGCGATGGGTCCGGTATGGGTCGACATGTTTTACACGTGGCAGGCCGAAGGCAAGCTGAATCCCAAGGTCAAGTTGGCACTACCTTCGCCGGGTTTGCCGGGGCAGCCGATGTACTACGTGGTGCCGGCCAAGGCCGCCAACGCGGCGCTGGCCAAGAAGTTCATCGACTTTGCCGAGAGCCCGGAAATTCAGGCACAAGGCATCGTCAAGCAATTCAACTGGTATCCGGGCATCGATCCGCAATTTGTGCAAGCCAAGTTGACGCCCGCGGAATGGAACAAGCTCTTCGTCGACATTTCGCCCGCTGATCTGGCGAAATATGGCCGCCCTTTCCCGTTGTCGGATTACTTCACCGACATTGTCGAAGGCTATGAGCGAGTGGTGCTGAAATAGCGTCATCCGGCGCACGAGGCTATGTCCTCGTCGCGCCCGCATTGGCGGTGATCGGAACTTTTTTCGTTCTGCCGCTCGTGATGTCCGCCGTCCTGGCCTTTCGCGCCAAGGACGGCGGCTTCACGTTTGCGCACTTCGAAAAGGCGTGGGAGCTGTATCAGACCGATCTGATTTTTACGGTCGGCATGACGCTCCTGTCGACCGTGCTGATCGGTGTGGTCGCTGTCGCGATTGCCGGCTATTTGACACTCGGCGAAAATCCGCGCGCGGTCGCAATTCTGCGCTGGCTCTATCGCTGGCCCTTGTTCATTCCGTTCATCGTCACGGGCCAGGTGATGCGCACCTTTCTAGCCAAGAATGGCATGCTCAATCACGTGCTGATTGGCTCCGGAATGCTCGAGCCGCTGGCGGCGCAGAGCGTGCTCGACTGGCGCGGCATCGTCATTGCATTTGTCTGGAAGCAGGCGCCGTTTGTCACGCTATTGCTGGCAGGCGCGATGGCATCACTGGAACCGCAACAGATCGAAGCGGCCCGCAACCTCGGCGCGGGCCGACTGCGTTTGCTGGGCGGGATCGTGTTGCCGCAGGTACGCGGCACGTTGATGGTCGGCCTGGTGCTGTCGTTTGTCACGATGCTGTCGGTGTTGTCGGTCCCGCTGATGATCAATCCCAACTCACCGACGATGGTCACGGTCGATATTGCATACCGAATCAACACCCACGGGGACTACGCGGTGGCCAATGCACTGTGTCTCATGTCGTTGTTGATTGCTGCCGCTGCTGCGTGGATCTATCTGCGGCATGCCACCGCGAGGCAAACATGAGTGCCTCTTTGGAGGAGGCATTGGTGAATGGCGCTTCGGTGGATAGCCGATGACCAACGGCATGCGTACCCGTTGGCCCCAAATGCTAGGTATGGCGGTTCTGCTGGGTTTGGTCGCGTTCGTGATCTTCGGACCGCTGGCCAATCTGTTTTTATGGGCGTTTGCCGAGAAGTGGTATTTCCCCAACAAGATTCCGCAGGAATTCGGGTTCTCGTTCTGGGCGCGCGTGTTCAGTCCGCGCGGCGGCGCGATCACTTCGCTGTGGACCAGCATCGGCATCGCGTTGTTGACCGTTGCGTTCAGCCTCGCCGTGGCGATTCCGGCCGGCTACGCGTTGGCGCGCCTCAAATTACGCTGGCGTGGCCTCATCCTGTTTGCATTTTTGTTGCCCCAGGCGATTCCCAATATTCCGATCTACGTCAACATCGCGCGAATATTTTACGAACTGGGTTTGAACGGCACGATTCTCGGCGTGGTGCTGGTGCATGCGGCGCACGGACTCGTACTCGCAGTGTGGATTGCTTCGGCCGCGTTTGCGGCGGTGGATATCGCACTGGAAGAAGCGTCGCGCAACATGGGCGCTTCACCG
Source organism: Betaproteobacteria bacterium (assembly GCA_040007975.1). Lineage (GTDB taxonomy): Bacteria > Pseudomonadota > Gammaproteobacteria > Burkholderiales > Casimicrobiaceae > VBCG01. Next base: position 4,219 of record JBDTTY010000049.1, read on the forward strand.
TGGACGTGCTTTCGCACGGTGACGTTGCCGCTGGCAGCGCCGGGCTTGATTGCCAGCGCAATCTTCGTATTTCTGGAATCGCTGGACGAATTCACCGGCACCTATTTTGTAGGGGTGCCCGACGTGACCACGTTGCCGCTGCTGATGTTCAACGCCAGCATGGGCGGCAATTATCAGATTGCGTCGATCACCGCACTGCTGCTGTTGATTCCGTCGATTGCGTTCATGCTGGTCGTCGAACGTTTCCTCAAGGCCGACGTGCTGGCGGGCGTCGGGCGCTAGCCCTCGCGATTGTGGCTCACCGGTATAGTTTGTGCAGCTGATTTCCACGACAGTAATTTCTGTCGGCGCTATCTGCCGGTGGGAGGTCTGCTAGGCGGCGGCTTGCGCCAGTCGCGCACCAGCGGGTGGCCGCATCACCCGCCGGAGTAGCAGGATCGCGATCCCCACGGTCACGAAGTTCCACGCGATGCCGTTCAGGAACGCGGCATCGTAGGAGCCGGTGAGATCGTAGATCTTGCCTGACATCCATCCGCCCAGTGCCATGCCGAGCATCGTGAACATCAGCACGGTGCCCACGCGCGCGCCCGCTTCCTTTGGTGCGAAGTGCTCGCGCACGATGATCGCGTACGCCGGCACGATGCCGCCCTGGAACAGTCCGAAGAGCGCCGACACGACGTAAAGCGACACGAGGCCGTCGAACGGCAGGAACAGCAACAGTGCGACCGTTTGCAGCATCGCCGCCAGCAGCAGCGTGCGCAAGCCGCCGATGCGATCGCAGATCACGCCAAAGATCAGGCGGCTGACGATGCCGAAGCCCAGCATCAACGACAGCATCTGGGCACCGCGCGCGGTCCCGTAACCGAGGTCTGCACACAACGCGACGATGTGGACCTGCGGCATCGCCATCGCCACGCAGCAGGCCAGGCCCGCAACGCACAGCCATGACTGGGCGGTGCCGGGCGTCATGCCGAACGGCCGGTTCGACGCCGTGGCCGCAACGGTGCCCGCGGCGTTTGCAGCAACCACCGGCGGGCGGCGTCGCATGAGCAACGCCAGCAACGACATCGTGATGAAGCAGAACACTCCCAGCCACCAATACGTAGTGCGCCAGCCGACCGTTTCCGAAAAGTGCGAAACGATTGGTGGCCAGATCGTGCCAGCGAGGTAGTTGCCACTGGCGCATACCGCCACGGCTATGCCGCGGCGGCGTTTGAACCATAGCGAGGTGTCCGCGATCAGCGGGGCAAAGGTCGATGCCGCACCGAAAGCCCCGATCATGACGCCATGCACCAGCGCGAACATCCAGATGCTCGTCGCCATGCTTGCCGCGATGAAGCCAACGCCCAGGCTGGCCGCGCCGAGCAGAAGCGGCACCATGACGCCGAAGCGATCCGCGAGGCGTCCCATCAAGACGCCGCCGATACCGAACCCGATCATTGTGAGTGTGTATGGCAGCGAAGCATCGGCACGCGCGACGCCGAACTCGGCTTGCACGGCCGGCAGCACGACCACCACCACGTACATGCCACAGCCGCCGATGGCCATCAATGCGAGTGCAGCTACAAGCCGCCGGGCAGCGTAGGGGGAGTCGACGGTGTAATTCATCGCGGGACGAGATTTACGGACTATTGCAAAGGCGCTACTTTAACTGGTCGCTTCGACGCGCTTTTTTGGATTGTTCAATTGGAGCGGGAACAAACAGCAGATGATTGGCCGAATGTAAACGCGGAATGCTGCAGCACGTGATCATGCGGCCGGAATTCGACCATCCGGGCGTGGTGTCCGGCGCTTCAGGGCCTAGCGTGCGAGGTTTGACCGGGGGCGGCAAAAAACGTTATAATTTCAGGCTTTGGTGGGTTGCCGGTTACGGTGCCCGTCGATTCCCTGATAGCTCAGTTGGTAGAGCGACGGACTGTTAATCCGCAGGTCCCTGGTTCGAGCCCAGGTCGGGGAGCCACACCAATTCAAGCACTTGCTGCGAAGTTGTGTACTTTTCCGACTTCGGGCTTGGTCTATCGAGTCCCAAACCGCAAGTATACTTTGCAGTCGTCGCACGAAGCTTGTCGACGATCAATGTGTCGAACGTACGAACGCATCCGCGAAGCTCCGCTGGGTTAGTCGCCCGCAACAGCCGGAACCTTTAACGCCGATGGATCCGAATCGGTTCAGGTTTGCATCCTACTCGAAGGGTTTCCGAACTAGACAGTGTCGTTTTTTATTGTCACGGATGCGCGCAAATTGGCTTAGCAGACCGAGGTAGCAAGACGCGAAAATCGCTACTTCAATGTTGCCGAAAGCAATAAGTACATCGTCGCGGTAGTGATTCAACGCTTTCGAAGTCAGGGCGGTCGGGACATTCCCAAATGCCGGAAACGCAAATGCGTAGTTGCACAGGTGATAGAGAACGAAGAACAGCGACCGCCGGAGAATTCTCCCTTACCGCATGTGCGATAGAGCGCCTGCCCAATCGACGCGGCGCGCTCACTTGCGCCCTTTGCATGCAATACGGAAGCCGCGACAATGACTTGTCGGGCGAAGCTCGGTAGCGCGGCGACAGGCGGGGAAGCCGGTTGAGTTGCTGCGCCACTCGGATTGGGTAGTCTACATTTGGCCAGCAGGGCCGAACCAATCGGTCGGCTTGGTGAGATGCTTACTCAGGATCTTTGAAAGCTCGGCGCCATCACGTCGTTCGAGTGCCGAGATGATCGCAGCATGTTCCGCTACCGACTCCGTCCAGCGTTCGCGCTTGAGGCTGGATCGAATTCTGTACACACGGGCATTTTGCAGCGCGTGCTGTTCGACGAGATAGCGGTTATGCGATGCCGCAGCAATCGCCTTGTGGATGCGCTGATTGAGACGGAAATACTGCAGATAGTCATTGCGCATGTAAGCCGCCATCATTTCGTAGTGTGTCGCACGAATATCTCGAATCTCCTCCTCAGTCGCTCGTTCGCAGGCCAAACCGCCGGCTAGTGCCTCGAGGCCGGCTACCAGTTCCATAAGCTGAAACACTTCCGCGGCAGTTAGCGTCGTGACGATGGCGCCGCGATTCGGGAAAATTTCTACCATCCCTTCCGAAGAAAGGATTTTGAGCGCTTCGCGCAAGGGCGTGCGGGAGACACCGAGTTGCGCTGCAAGCGTTCGCTCCGGGATCCGTTGGCCGGCAACGAGCCGGTCTAGGATGATCATTTCGCGAATAACACCGGCGAGGTGTTCCGGTCGTGTCCGCCGCGCCTGGTCCACCTCGTCGCGCAGGCCATCTGAAGGCACAGTCTTGGCGTCTCCACCATCGTGTCGGGACGGTATGTTCACAGCTTGTGTGTTGTCGCACGGTTCCATGCTTGAGCCGGTTGCCGAATTGATCGTCAGTGTCATTTTATAGTCCGCGATCAGTTCGCCATACGTTTCGGTGCATTCTGCTTTGAGGCGAGTTGCACATTGAGCCGTCTAAAGTGTGTACCAAAATGCGAATATTCATTATGAAATAGTTAAGCTATTGAATAATAGAATTGTTATTTTTGTTGGAAAATCGCAAATGGTATGCCATTATGGTCGCCGCTTCTCGGTTTGGGAAGCGTCTAACCGTGGTGGACAGATGCGAATTGCGGACATCCAAGCAAGCGTGCATGAGTTTCCGGTCACGATTCCCCTTATAGAAAAGCCCGTAGAGTCTTGGAAGGTCGTCTTCTGCCAAGTGGAAACGGACGAGGGAATAGTGGGCTGGGGCATGACAGGGCACGTCCAGCCGCATGCCGTGGTCGCCGCAATCGAGCACTACGTCTTCCCGGCGGTTCGTGGACTCGACCCTCGTGATACCGAGCGGGTGCATGGCGCCGTGTGGTGGAGTGAGAACTCCCGGACCAGCACGGGCGCTATTACCAGCGCACTCTCCGCCGTTGACATTGCTCTTTGGGACATCCAGGGAAAAATCGCCAACCGAACGGTGGCCGAGCTCCTAGGAGGACATCGCGACTATGCGCCTACCTACGTAACTTTCGGTTTTCCACGATACGACCAGGACCAGTTGGTCGAGTGCGCCCGTAACTTGGTCAGGGAGGGACACCGGCGCCTGAAGATCGTCGTCGCGGTCGACAAGGGGGGGTGGGCGGAAGACGCGAGGCGCGTGCGTGCCGTTCGCGACGCCGTCGGGCCGGACGTAGATTTGATGATCGACGCCAATATGATGTTCAACCCGCTTGACGCGCGGCTGCTTTGCCGTGAGATAGAAGACTGCCGACTCACATGGTTCGAGGAGCCGTTATATCAGAACGATGCGCGTGCACTTGCCGACCTTCGGCGTTTAGGCGGAGTTCCTATTGCTGCCGGCCAGATGGAAGGCAACCGCTGGCGGATGCGTGACTTGGTCGAGGGACATGCGGTGGACGTATTACAACCCAACGTCTGTTACATCGGCGGCTTCACAGAAGGCCGCAAGGTCGCCCATCTTGCGCAGGCTTACAACCTGCCTATCGCCAACGGCGGTGGCTGGCCCATTCTGAACATGCATCTGATGGCAGGGTTGATGAACGGCTGGCTCGTAGAGTTTCATCTAGGGATGTGGCAGGTCGGCGAACGAATCTTTCGAAACTCGCCAAGCCCCGATCCGGCTACAAACACCGTCCGCATTCCCGCATTGCCGGGTCTTGGTTTCACGCCCGACTTCGACTCCCTCAAGGAGCACCGCAAGTCCATCTGAAATAGGAGTGATTTCATGAAACACATGACGTTCCGCCATGCTGCCTGCGCCTTCTCATCGCTTGTGTTCCTGAGCGGTGCCGTCAGTCAGGAAAGCGCTGCCCAGGCCGTCAACCTGCAATACGGGTCCGACAATACTCCCGGGTCATTGCCGCAGGTCACCGACCTCGAGTTCATCCGACTGGTTCAGGAGCGATCGGGCGGCAAGGTGAAAATCACCTATTTCGATAGCGGCCAGATTGGCACGCAGCGCGAGTTGTTGCAGAAGGCGAAGCTGGGTACGCAGGACTTTATGTCCGCATCTTCTATCATGTCGACGGTGCTGCCGGAGTTGGGCGTGTACGACATGCCCTATCTAGTCAAAGATCGCGCACATGCGGAGTGCATCGCGAAGAAGATCATCATGCCAAAATTGGCGCCGAAGCTCGAGGCGCAGGGCTACAAACTCCTTGGCGTCTGGGAGAATGGCTTTCGCCAAATCACGAACAACGTTCGTCCGATAGCAACGCCCGCTGATCTCAAAGGCATCAAGCTTCGCGTCCCGCAAGGCGTCTGGCGAATGAAAATGTTCCAGGCTTTTGGTGCCAACCCGGCCCCTCTGGCCTATTCAGAAACGTTCGTAGCGTTGCAGACGGGCGTAATGGACGGTCAAGAGAATCCGTATTCGGCGATCTGGGGGGCCAAGTTCAATGAGGTCCAAAAATACCTGAGCGAAACAAACCATTCCTACACTCCCCTCTATCTGATCGCTAGCATGGCCCGTTTCAAACGCTTGCCGCCAGATATCCAGAAGCTCCTCGAACAAGCGGGCGCAGATGTCCAGGCGTACGCGTTCAAGAAATCTGCTGAGCTCGACGATACCGACCGCAAGAAATTGATCGCGGCCGGGATGCAATTCAACAAAGCCGATCGCGACACGTTTGTTGCAGCAAGCACGCCGATTTATGAGGCATTCGGGAAAGAGGTCCCAGGTGGGAAGGAACTGGTCGACGAAGTGCTGGCGTTAGCGAGCGGCTGTTAATCCGTGGTGCGTGTATTTCGTTTCGCAGCGCTCTTGCGCAGATGGATCGAGCTGGGCTTGCGTTCGGTATGTGTCGTGCTGATGGGAGCCTTGACCATTGCCATCGTCTGGGCAGTGCTCTCGCGCAAGCTTGGTGCTTCGGTCGGATGGTACGACGAGCTCGTTTCGGTATTGCTGGTCTGGGTATCTTATAGCGGAGCGACGCTCGCTGTACTTCACGGCGCGCATCTCGGATTCGACACCCTGGCTGATGCATTGGGCTTACGCGCGCGGCTGGCATTGCTCGTGTTGAGAGAAGGATTGTTCTTCGCTTTCTTCGCGACCCTGGGCTGGGCAGGTTTCGAAGTGGTCCGAATGTTGCGCGGTGACACCTTGACCAGCCTGCCTTGGGTTCCAGTCTCGCTGACTCAGGCGATCATTCCCGTCGCGTCCGCATTGCTCATCATCTCGGAAGTTCTGACGATTCCTGAAAAGTGGGCGGCAGAGCGCAAGCCCAAAGGGGCCAAACACCACGCGGAAGAAGCGGAGAGGCTTGTATGAGCGCGTTATGGATGTTGCTTGGTCTCATTGGGCTCGTCGCCGCCAAGATGCCGATTGCCGTAGCGCTCGGCGTCGTCGCGCTCG
>JBDTTY010000050.1:0-10416 GCA_040007975.1 Betaproteobacteria bacterium
AATAGAGCGTGGTGGTCTTGCCGGACCCGGTGGGGCCGGTGACCATGATCATGCCGTGGGGCTCCTTGATCATTTTTTCCCAGCGCACGCGATCATCGGCGGCAAAACCCAGATCACCCCAATCACGCACCAGCACTTCGGGCGTAAAGATGCGCATCACGAGCTTTTCGCCAAACGCGGTGGGCATCGTCGAGATCCGCAACTCCACTTCGCCGCCGTCAGGCGACAAGGTCTTGATGCGACCATCCTGCGGGCGCCGCTTTTCGACGATCTCCATCCGTCCCAGCAACTTGATCCGCGATGTCATCGCGATCAGCACCGGCTGCGGAATGGCGTACACCTGATGCAGTACGCCGTCGATGCGAAAGCGCACCAGGCCCACATCGCGGCGCGGCTCCACGTGAATGTCGGATGCGCGCTGCTCGAACGCGTATTGCCACAACCAGTCGACGATGTGCACGACGTGCTGGTCGTTGGCGTCGAGATTGCCCGCCTTGCCCAACTCGACCAGCTGCTCGAAATTGCGCAGCGTGAGTTCGCCCTTGCTCGTTTCCTGCGCACGCTTCATCGAGCGCGCGAGGTTGTAGAACTCACCGAGATATCGCCTGATTTCAACCGGGCTGGCAAACACGAACTTCACGTCGAGCTTCAGCATGTGCTCGAGCTCGTCGGCCCAGCCGCGCACAAACGGCTCGGAAGTAGCGACCGTCAGCGTCAGCCGATCGACCGCCACCGGCAGAATCCGGAAGCGCTCGGCATACGCGTTGGACACGACGGCGGTGACCGCACCGAGATCGACCTTCAGCGGATCGATGTGCAGATACGGAATCTTGAGCTTGCCGGCCAGCCACTCGACGATCCAGTCGAGCGTCATCGTCTTGTTCGGTGGCTTGGCCGATTTCCACCGCATGGCCGCGATGGCTTCCAGCGGATGGTCGTATTGCTTGGTGCGTACCCGCAGCATGTTTTCGGTGTCGGTTGCCGCCACCAAGCCGTCCGCCACCATCAGCTTCAGGATGTCTTCCAGCCGCAGACGGCGATCGGGCTGCTTGGGTGGCGGCCCGGATGTCGGCGTCGCCGCGGGCGCCACTGCCGTCGTGGGCGGAAATTTGGAGCCGGATACCGGTGTCGCCATGCGCCTACTCTACACTGCCGCCGGCACTTCCGGCACCTGAAACACCTCGCGCAGGTACTTCACGTACGACGGATCGTAGTCCATCGATTTCGATGGCTCGTCGCTGATCTTGGCGACCGGCTGCCCGTTGCAGCGGGTCATCTTGATCACGATCTGCAGCGGCTCGTAGCCGAGGTCGTTGGTGAGGTTGGTGCCGATACCAAACGACGTCTGGGTCCGGCCCTTGAAATATTCGTACAGGCGGATCGCCAACGGCACGTTGAGGCCGTCCGAGAACACCATGGTCTTCGTGCGCGGATCGATACGCATCCGCTGGTAATGCGTGATCAGCTTTTCGCCCCATTCGAACGGGTCGCCCGAATCGTGGCGCACACCGTCAAACAGTTTGCAGAAGAATAGATCGAAGTCGCGCAGAAACGCGTCCATGCCGCAAACATCGGACAGCGCAATTCCGAGATCACCGCGGTACTCACGTGCCCACATGTTGAACGCAAAGGTCTGCGAATCACGCAGCCGCGGTCCTACCGCCTGACAGGCCTGCAGGTATTCGTGGGCCATCGTACCCAGCGGCGTCAGTCCATGGTCCTGCGCAAACTTGACGTTGCTGGTGCCGACAAAATGGGCGCCCAGACTGTCCTTCAACGTGCGCACCACTTCGTTTTGCCACGTGCGCGAAAAGCGGCGGCGCGTGCCGTAATCGGCGATGCGAAAGTCCGGACTGGCCACACCGTTGGCCAGCGCGATCTTGTCGGCCAGTCGCCGACGGCCTTCCGCGAAGTCGGGTTGCGGCACGGTGTGCCGGTAATACACCTCGGACACGATCGCCAGCACCGGCACTTCAAACAGGATCGTGTGCAGCCATGGACCCTTGATCGTGATGTCGATTTCGCGCGACGAACCGGGCATCCGCGAGACCTTGACGAATCGGGTGTCGAGATGAAATAGCCCCAGCAGATCGACGAAGTCGCTCTTGAAAAACCGCCAGCGCCGCAGGTATTCGAGCTCGTCGCCTGTGAAACGCAGATCGCACAGTGCGCGAATCTCGTGCTCGATTTCCTCAACGTAGGGCGTGAGATCAACGCCGGGATTGCGGCACTTGAAGCGGTACTCGACCTGCGCCTCCGCAAAGTGATGCTGCACGACCTGCATCATCGTGAACTTGTAGAGGTCGGTATCGAGCAGCGACGGGATGATCATCGGCGAAGCGCACAGCGCGCATTTTTTGCAGAGCGACGATGGTACCTGCGACGGCACGCGCCGTCCAAGTTGTATTGCGCACCGCTATTCCGGCGAGGCACGGCTCCCGTCGGGAACAATGCGAATGGACCACGCCAATGCGATGGCGGCCAGCGTGCACAACGCCGCATACCAACCCACCCAGTGGAAATGGGTCAGCGAGCCATCGGTCGCGCGACCGATCATGAGACCCGCCAGCAATGACGCCACGCCGGAACCCAGTTGTTGTATGGAACCCGAAAAACTCATGAAACTGCCGCGCAATTGTGGCACGACGCTACCACTGACCAGCGCCAGCGCCGGCCCGAATCGCCCCGGCACAAAGACGAAGAAAAGGATGAAGATCGCGACCATCACGGCCATCGACACCGGTTGCAGATTAGTCATGATCAGGATGGGCAGCAGCGATATGAAGCCCAGCACCGTAAAGGCGCGCTTTTTGCCGTACCTGTCTGCCAGTCGCCCGATCAATTGCGCTGTGAACAGCGTGGTGAGGCCCCCGGCAAAATACAGCCAGGGCAATTCGGTTTCCAGGATGCCGACATTGGTCACGACATAGGCGGCGATGAACGGCACGACCAGAAATACGCTCATCATCAGTGCCAACATGAACGCAAAGGCGCGCAAGTGATTGGGCACCCCGAGAATCGCGCGCAATTGCGCCATCGGATTGCGCGGTTGCACATCGCGCAGATTGGCATCGAGCGGCGGCAGGATCCGCCACGCGAATACGGCCAACATCAGCGCGAAGGCCGCCAATACCAAAAACGGCGCGCGCCACGAGAACTGGGCAGCCAGCCAAAGGCCCAATGGCACACCCATGACCGCCGACATCGAAAACGCGGCCGCGACGACGGCGGTGCCGCGCGCGCGCCGCGCATAGGGCAATACATCGGCCACGATTGTCAGCACCAGCGCCCCGATCACCCCACCGAAAATGCCGGCAACGATGCGTGCCGCCAACAGCAGCGGGTACGACGTCGCCAGCCCACACAGCGTCGTCGCCACAATGAGACCGCCGAACATCCATAGCAACGAACGTTTGCGCGACACCCGATCGATCCAGAATACGGCGATGAATCCGCTGGCCGCTGCGGCAAACGTGTATGACGACACCAAAAAGCCGAAATGCTGCGGGTCAAGATCGAAGATACGCATCAAATGCGGCCCCAACGGCATGATGATCATGAAGTCGAGGATATTGGCGAACTGCATCGCCGCCAGCGTCCACAGCAGTAGCAATTCGCGCGGTGGAGCCGACCCGGCGGGCGCCATGGCAGGGATGGATTCGGAAAGGGATGGCGGCGGCACGGGTCGACGATCGTAACTGACTTGTGGTCAGTTAGAATAGCACGAGCCAGTCTGCCGCAGGTCGAGCGCGTCTCGAACCACGTGCGGACCTACCCGTGGATTATGATGCCCGCACCCGAACGCCTTTGGCGCCTCGCCCATGCTCCTCAGTTGTGTTGCTTACCAAAACGGCCGCAAGCTCACTGACCTCCCCAAGGAGGACATTAGCGAATACGTGAGCCGACCCGACTGCTTCGTCTGGGTGGCGATGTTCGAGCCGACGCAGGAAGAGTTAGACGAGATGGCTGAGGAGTTCGGCCTGCACGAGTTGGCCGTCGACGACGCGCGCCACGGCCACCAGCGCCCCAAGATCGAGGAATACGGCGACTCGCTGTTTGCGGCGTTGCACACGGTCGAATTGGTTCGTACTGCCGAAGGCGACGAAACGCTCATAAGTGGCGAAGTCGACATCTTTGTCGGCCCCAACTACGTCCTGTCGGTGCGCCATCGCACGCAAGTCGGTTTTGCTGCCGTACGCGCACGCTCCGAACGCGAACCGGACTTGTTGAAGCACGGTTCGGGCTACGTGTTCTATGCGCTGATGGACAACGTCGTGGATCGCTACTTTCCGGTGATCGACGCGTTCGAAACCGAATTGGAGTCCATCGAAGAGCAGATCTTTGCGCACAACGCCGCGCGACCCAACATCGAGGCGTTGTACGCATTGAAGCAAAAGTTGATGGTGTTAAAGCACGCAGTGGACCCTCTGATGGAGGCCACCGGTCGACTCTATGGTGGCCGCGTGCCGCAGATCTGCTCGGGCATGGGCGAATACTTTCGCGACGTGTACGATCATCTGCATCGAATCCACGCGTCGATCGAAGGCATTCGCGAAATGCTGACCACGGCGATCCAGGTCAATCTCGGCATGATCAATCTGGCTGAGAGCGAAGTCACGAAAAAACTTGCCGCGTGGGCCGCCATCATCGCGGTGCCAACCATGGTCGCCGGCATTTACGGGATGAATTTCGAGCACATGCCGGAGTTGAAATGGGCGTTTGGCTATCCGATTGCCATCAGCGCGATGCTCGTGATCGACGCTTACCTCTACCACCACTTCCGCAAGGTAAAGTGGCTGTGAGACACGCGTAACACGTCAGTGTTCGTGTCCTGTGGGGCGCCCAACCGCTGCCACCGGCACCAACGGAATCACCCGCCCGCTCGACGACGCCATTGCCGCCATCGGCCACGTGGGCTGCAGGGTGACGTGCGCAATTTTGTATTCTTCCACCAGCACACGTCGCGCGCGCGCCAATGTGGCCGGCCACTCGTCGGCACTGGCGATTGCAACATGTGCGGACAACGCCACGCCGTCGGCCGACATCGTCCAGATGTGCAGGTCGTGCACGTCCTGCACGCCAGGCAGTCCCGCAAGCGTGCGGCCGACGGCCTCGTAGTCGAGATGTGTGGGCACGCCGTCGAGCAATACCCCGGTTGACTGTTTCAGAAGCCTCCACGTGGAGCGCAGGATCAGGACGCTGACGACGATCGACAGGATCGGATCAATCGGCATCCATCCGGTGACCATGATCACGCCACCCGCGATGATCGCGGCCAGCGAACCCAGCAAATCGCTCATCACATGCAACAACGCGCCACGCGTGTTGATCGACTCGCTGGCGCGCGACAGCACCCAGGCCGTTGCGATGTTGGCCGCAAGGCCCGTTAACGCAATGCCGACGACCATGCCGCCGGCCACCGGCACCGGATCAAGAATGCGTTTGACCGCCTCGATCGAGATCAATGCGACGATGGCCAGCATCGCGATTGCATTGACGAACGCCGCCAGCACTTCCGCGCGGCCATAGCCGTACGAGGCGCGCGCCGATGCAGGTCGCCGCGCCACGGCGGCGGCAAACAATGCCAGCCCCAATGCACCGGCGTCGGCGATCATGTGGCCGGCATCCGACAGCAGCGCCAGCGATCCGGACATCCAGCCGCCGATGGCTTCCACGATGGCAAAGCCCGCGGTGATCGCAAGCGCGATTTTCAGCGCACGGCGTGGACTATCCCCGGCATCGGCGCTGAGCCGATGACTGTGGTCATGACTGTGGTCGCGATCAGCGTGGTCGTGCCCACTGTGATCGTGCTTGTCGGGTGCGGAAACGTCAGCCATCGTGCTTGCGAATATACATCGAAGCCACGTCGCGTGAGTACTCGTGGCAATGCGCCGCGAGTCTACGTCGGCTCGCGCTAAAATACGCTGCATGAATGCATTGGGCCCCGCGCAATCCGGACCGCTTGCCATTGCCTTGATCGATGAGGCTACATGCATCGGCTGCACGTTGTGCATCGCCGCGTGTCCGGTGGATGCCATCATCGGCGCACCGAAGCGCATGCATACGGTACTCGCGTCGGTGTGCACCGGTTGCGAATTGTGCCTGCCGCCCTGTCCGGTGGATTGCATTTCGATGATACCAGCCCATCGCGAATGGGATGCTGCCGCGTCAGCGGCAGCACAATTGCAGCACGATCAGCGCAATGTCCGACTGTCTCGCCGCGAACGCGTCAATCAACGCACCGCCATCGTCACCAGCAGCATCACCACGCGCGAACAACGGGAAGCATTGGCCGTCGCCGCGCTGGCACGCGCCCGCGCCCGGCGAGCCCGCACATGAATCCGGCTAAACGTCGCGCGATCTTCGAGCGCTTGCGCGATGCCAATCCTGATCCGCGCACCGAGCTCACTTACCAGTCACCGTTCGAGCTGCTGATCGCCGTGGTGCTCTCCGCGCAGTCCACTGACGTTGGCGTCAACAAGGCCACCGCACGACTGTTTCCGGAGGCCAACACACCGGCCAAACTGGCGCGACTCGGCGTGGACGGCGTGACGCCCTACATCGCAACTCTGGGGCTGTTTCGCAACAAGGCGAAGAACATCGTGGCGCTGGCCGAGATCCTGTTGGCGCAATACGGTGGCGAAGTCCCGCGGACACGTGAAGCACTGGAGGCATTACCCGGGGTCGGCCGCAAGACCGCCAATGTCGTGCTCAACACGGCTTTCGGACAACCGACCATCGCCGTGGATACCCATATCTTTCGCGTGTCGAATTGCACAGGCTTGGCGCCGGGCAAGGATGTCGTGGAAGTGGAGCGCAAGCTCGAAAAATTTGTCCCGGACGAATTCAAATTGAATGCGCACCACTGGCTGATCCTGCATGGCCGCTACACGTGCGTCGCGCGCTCGCCCAAATGCCCACAATGTCTCATCCGCGACCTGTGCGAGTACCGGCACAAGACACCGGGCGACGCACCGGTGCCGCCCTTCATCGACTGACCCCGCCATGTTCAATCCTTCACGCGATGAAGCACGCCGCTTTCTGCTCGAGGCCTGGTCCAAGTTCGCTCAGGGCGCGCCGCTGTCCGACCTCGAAAAGATCGCCGCCGGGCTGGTGGCCAAGCATCCGGAATATCACGCGACGTTCGCCGAGCCCGAGCGCTTTGTCGACCGTGACTACGCGCCGGAGTCCGGCGACATCAATCCGTTTTTGCATCTGTCGCTGCATCTCGCGGTGGCCGAGCAACTGGCCATCGACCAGCCGCCTGGCATTCGCGCGCAGTTCGAGCGGATACGCGACGCGCGTGGTGACGAGCACGAAGCACTGCATGCGGTGATCGAGTGTCTGGGTGAGGTGATCTGGCAGGCGCAGCGCCAGCGCTCGGCACCTGATGCGCAGTTGTATCTGTCCTGCCTGCAACGCCATCGCTGACTTGAGTGTGGCGTTCGCGCTATGAACGTGCGGCAAGCCGCCACAACGATGTCACTTCAGCCGCGCGTGCGGCGTGCAGTGGATCCGACTCGTCGGCAACCTTGGGATGTTGGGGCCGCACATCGGTGCGATCCACCACGTTCAATCCCGCGGCATCGATCGCCGCAAGCAATGCCTCGCGCGAGCGCAAGCCCAAATGTTCGGCGATGTCGGACATGATCAGCCAGCCTTCGCCACCCGGCTCCAGATGCGCGGGCAGGCCGCGCAAAAATCCTTGCAGCATCCGGCTTTCATGGTCGTAGATGCCGTGCTCGATCGGCGAACTTGGCCGCGCTGGAATCCATGGTGGGTTGCACACCACCAGCGCCGCGCGCCCCGCCGGAAAGAGATCGGCCGCAACCACCTCGATCTGTTTGGCGAGGCCGAGCCGCGCAATGTTGTCGCGCGCGCATGTCAGCGCGCGCGCATCCTGATCAATGGCCACGATGTGCTTGATGCCGCGTCGTGCAAGAACCGCCGCGAGTACGCCGGTACCGGTACCGATATCGAACGCTCGAACGTTGGACGCCGTGAACACCGGCAATGGCGCCTTGGCGACGAGATCGATGTACTCGCTGCGAATCGGCGTAAACACGCCGTAGTGCGGATGAATCCGGCCGCCGATCGCCGCAATCTCGATGCCCTTCACGCGCCACTCATGCGCGCCGACAAGGCCCAGCAACTCCCGCAACGACGCCACGGATGGCCCGTCCGACGGCCCCCACACTTCGTTTGATGCCTGCCGCATATCCGGTGCCCGGCGCAATGGAATGTTGTAGTCGGCATCGAGCGGAATCAGCACCATGCCCAACGTGCGCGCACGCTGCGAGCGTGCCAGTCGCACCTGATTGAACGCGTCCGCCGGCGTTGTCGGCGCGGCCTTCTTCCTGGGTCGACGCGGCGGCCGGTCGATGCGCGTGGCCAGGGCCACCAACAACTGCCGCGCATTCTGAAAATCACCGCGCCACAGGAGGCCGGTGCCTTGCGTGGTCAGCACTTGTGCCACATCGCCCGTCATCGTGTCATCCGCGACCACCACGCGCGCCGGCGGCGGCGCGCCGCGCTCCGAATGCCAGCGCGCGGTGCGCGCCTCTTCATTTTCGGTCCAGCGCAGCACCGGGGGCACGCTCAATGGCAATTCATTCAAGTTCGTGCTCCTGTCCACAATCGTCGCGCGATGACGAGCGGAAAATGTATGTAGGCGAGGCTTCAGCCTCGCGGAGTGGTATTCAATGTAGAGGAGGCTTCAGCCTCGTGAAGCGTCACGCGAGACGGATTTTCGCGCGATGCTCAAGCCTCGCCTACGGATGCATTGTGGTCGCAAAAAAGGCGCCGTGCAGGCGCCCTCTTTTGCACGTCGCGATGGGAATCGCGATGCTCAGTACTTGCTGGACAACACCGCAGGCTGCGCCGAGTAATACGCAGAGAGGTTCTCGATGTCCTTGGGCGTCAGCCCTTGCGCAAAGCCGGCCATCACCGCGTTTTTGCGCGCGCCGCTCTTGTAGTCGCGCAGAGCCTTGGCCAGGTAATCCGGATATTGCCCGGCGAGCTTCGGGAAATCGGCGACCGGCGAGACGCCGTCCACGCCATGGCACGCCGCGCAAACTTCCTGTGCCTTTTTCTTGGCGGCCTCGAGATCCGGCGCTGCCGCGGCCGAGCCGCAAACGAGCGCCGCAATGGCAGCGGCAAGCAACATCTTGTGACGAATCAGAGAGTTCATCATTTGAGCACCGCCTGCAACGGCGATTGCGCGTAGTAAGCGGCGATGTCGGCGATGTCGGCATCGGTGAGCGAGGCGGCGATGGCCTTCATCGACGGATGCGACCGGTTTCCGGCACGATATTCCTTCAAGGCAGCCTCGATGTACGCCGCATGCTGTCCGGCGATCTTCGGCACCTTGTAGACCTCGGGATACGCGGTGCGCCAGCCGAGGATGCCGTGGCAACCCTGGCACATGGCGACCTTTTGCGAGCCCTTGCCAGGGTCTCCGGTCGGCGCCGCCGCTTGCGCCAATGCACCTCCCGATGCCAAAACCGCCAAGGCGACTACTGCAAGCCATGAAAAACGTGTCATGAAATTGGAACCTGTAATCAATGCGCCATCGCGACCAGTGCGATGCAGCGAACAAAACCCCGCGATTTTACGGGTGAAAGGCAACGCCCGGTCAAGGGAATAGCCTGCAGCTTCAGCGTTCGAGATAGTGCAGCTTTTCTTTCACGTCTTTCCACTCGTCGGCGTCCGGTGGACCCGGTTTGCGCTCGATGATGGGTTTCCAGAGGCGCGACAACTCGGCATTGAGCGCCGTAAATTGCTGTTGCGCGGCAGGTACGTCATCTTCGGCAAAAATGGCTTCGACCGGACATTCGGCTACACACAACGTGCAATCGATGCATTCGTCGGGATCGATCACCAGAAAATTGGGGCCTTCCCGAAAACAGTCCACGGGACACACGTCCACGCAATCGGTGTATTTGCAACGGATGCAGGATTCGGTGACAACGTAGGTCATGGCTTGCGGCTCGAAAACGTCCGGCGCGACGCGCACCGGCCAAAGACCTTGAATTTTACCAGAATGGCCGCAAGCTTATTGCCATGACGAGCGCCGACCTTGCGCCAGCCATGGGGTTTGCGCTAACGTAGGCCAATCCCTGAATACCACTACGCCGTGACCGTGCGCTCTCGCCCGTCCGGCACATTGCCTGCAAAGGATTGTTCATGAGCGAAGCCATCAAACAAGTCTCCGACGCCACCTTCGACAAAGATGTGTTGCAGTCGGGCAACCCGGTTCTGGTCGATTTTTGGGCGGAATGGTGCGGCCCGTGCAAGATGTTTGCGCCGGTCCTGGACGAAATCGCCAAGGAGTACACGGGCAAACTCACGATCGCCAAGCTCGACATCGACGCCAATCCGTCCACGCCGGGCAAATATGGCATTCGCGGTATTCCC
>JBDTTY010000051.1:0-10329 GCA_040007975.1 Betaproteobacteria bacterium
CATAGTCTCGTGTCTGACCCTACACTCCCTACAAGATCCGGCCGAACCACAGCATCGACAGCGCCGCGGCCAGCAAGGCCACTAACGCGGCGACAGCCGAGAACAGCGCCGTGATCTCGGTCTGCTTCTGCTCAAACACCAATTTGGAATTGAGTGTCTCGTACACTTTGCGCAGATCGGTGGCCGTGCCGGCGTAGAAGTATTCGCCCTGTGTGACGTTGGCAATGTTCTTCAACGCTGCCTCGTCCAGACGCACGCGCATCGACCAGCCTTCGGCGCCGATCAACTCTCCCTTTTCTGTACCGATGCCCACGGTGAATACGCGCACACCACGTTCGGCAGCCATCCGCGCCGCTTCGAGTGGGTCGGGACCCGTCGTCGTCTGCCCGTCGGTGAGCAGAATGATCGCGGCGGATACATAGGATCCCGGCGGCACTGCCTGGAAAGCCAGCTTGTCGCCCTTGCCCGCCTTGTCGATCGGCGTTGCGCGCTGTTGATCCGCGCGCGGATTCCATGCGCGCAAATCGAACTCCGCATCCGGAAAAATCGTTTTCAATGACACCAGAATGCCGCTGCCCACTGCCGTGCCACGCTGCAATTGGAAGCGGTCGATGGCCGCCACGAGGTCTTCGCGATTTTTGGTGGGAGGCTGGACAACAGCCGCAGTGCCGGCAAACGACACGATGCCTACGCGCGTGCGCGCCGGCTGCTCATTGACGAAAGCGCGCGCTGCTTCCTGCGCGGCAACGATGCGGCTGGGCAAAACATCCGTGGCCCGCATGCTGCCGGAAACATCCATCGCGAGAATGATCGTCTCGTGTTGCGAGGGCAGCCTCACGACGGCCGTGGGCCGCGCAATGGCGATCAGCATCAACGTGATTGCAACCAGCATCAGCACCGGTGGCACATGCCGTCGCCAGCGCTGACCCGGGCCCATCGCCTCCTTCACCATGGCGAGGCTCGCGTAGCGCACCGACGCGCTCTTCTTGCGCGACAGCAACCACACGTACAACAGCACCATCGTCGGCACCAATACCAACAGCCAAAGCATTTCGGGCCACAGAAATGTCATGGCCGCACGCTGGTCAGATGTCGTGGCATACCGCCACCCGCGGCGAGTCGGCTGCGCTGCTTGCGTAGATCGGCAAAGCGCATGATGGCGTCGACGAGGTCGTCGTCGGTGGCGAGCTCGAGCGCATCGACGCCGGCATGCACAAACGCGGTGCGCAACTCTTCTTCGCGCTTGACGGCCAGCTCTGCAAAGCGTCGCCGGAAGCCACGATCGTGCGTATCGACAAAAATTTGCTCACCGGATTCGGCATCCTGAATCGTCAACATGCCCAGATCCGGCATTTCCATTTCCAGCGGATCGTAGAGTCGCACGGCAATCACTTCGTGCCGTTGCGCGAGATGCGCCAAGGTTTTGGCCCAGCCCGGCGCGCTGATGAAATCGGAGACGATGAACACCACCGAGCGACGACGCATCGTGTCGTTGGCCGTGCGCAGCAATTCGTCGAGATTGGTAGCCTTCGATTGCTTGACCTCGGGTCGCGACAACATGCTGTGCAGGATGTGCATCACGTGGCGACGCCCGGTGCGCGCAGGAATGACCTTGTCGACTTCTCCGCCGTAGAACATCGCGCCCACGCGATTGCCATGACGCGTCAACATCCGCGCGATCACGGTGACAAAATCGGCGGAAATCGCACGCTTGCGCACCTGTTCCGAGCCAAAGTCCACCGATGGGCTCAAGTCGAGCAAAAACCACGCTGCAACTTCGCGCTCTTCGTTGAATTCGCGTACATGCGGCACCTGCAGCCGCGCCGTCACGTTCCAATCGATATGGCGGACGTCGTCGTGATATTGGTACTCGCGCAGATCCGCGAGGTCGAGGCCGTAGCCGCGAAACAGCGTGCGGTAGTCGCCGTGCAGCACGCCGTCGAGACGGCGCAACACCGTCCACTCGAGCCGCTGCAGGATGCTTTCAGCCGTTGGCGACGCGGACATGCGCTTCCAGCGGCTTTTCCGGTGCCACGACGTGCGACATGATTTTCTGGATCAACATGTCGGGCGTCTGCCCGTCCGCCAATGCTTCATAGGACAGCACCAGCCGATGCCGCAGCACATCGGGCACGAGATCCATCACGTCCTCAGGCAGCGCGTAGGTGCGCCCGCGCAGATATGCCAGCGCGCGCGCGCCTTCGATCATGCCGATCGTGGCGCGCGGGCTTGCGCCATAGGTCAGATATTTGCCGAAGTCCTTCATGCCGAAGCGCTCGGGATTGCGCGTTGCGGCCACCAGCCGCACTGCGTACTGGATCAGATTGGGGTCGACATAGCAGGTGCGGCATTCGCGTTGGATGGCAGCGAGCTGCTCGGTGGTGGCCACCGGCGTGACATGGACCGGCTCGCCGGTCACGCGCTGAACGATCACGAACTCTTCCTCGTCTGTCGGGTAATCGACCAGCACCTTCATCATGAAGCGATCGACCTGTGCTTCGGGCAGCGGATAGGTGCCTTCGGTTTCGATCGGATTTTGCGTGGCCATCACCAGGAACGGATCGGGCACTTTGTGCGATTCGCCCGCAATGGTCACCTGGCGCTCCTGCATCACTTCCAGCAGCGCGCTTTGTACCTTGGCGGGCGCGCGATTGATTTCATCGGCCAACAGGAGATTGGCGAACACCGGGCCAAGCGATGTCGCGAAGTCGCCGGTTTTCTGGCTGTAGATCCGCGTACCGACCAGATCAGCGGGCACGAGATCGGGTGTGAACTGGATGCGCTTGAACGAGCCGCGAATCGTGCGCGCCAGCGTCTTGACCGTCAGTGTCTTGGCGAGGCCTGGTACACCTTCAACCAGCAGATGCCCCTGCGCGAGGATCGCCACCATCACACGCTCGAGAAATGGGTCCTGCCCCACCACAACTTTTTTCACCTCGTAGAGGATGCGCTCCATCAACGTGGCCACTTCGCCTTGCGGGGTCAGATTCGATTCCATGGTGTCCCGTGCAATTGATTGTTGGGGTTCGATTGAATGTGCAATCAGAATGGTGACATGCCGACCGCCGCCGCCGCATTTTCGATCGGCACCGCAAAGCCGATACCGATGAACACCCGTTGCGACGTCGGGTTGAGAATGCCCGTGACGATGCCCACGACTTCCCCATCCGCCGTGACCAGCGGCCCGCCCGAATTGCCGGGATTAGCCGCCGCGTCGAACTGAATCAGGTTGGTCAGGATGCGTTTGCCTTCTGGCGATTGATATTCACGCTTCAACCCGGACACCACGCCCGCCGACGCCGAAGGGCCGATGCCGAACGGAAAACCCACGGCCACAACGTGATCACCGATTTGCAGATCGGCCGTGGAGCGCAGCGTGGCCGCTACCATGTCGTCCGGCACCGCCTTGGCCTGCAAGACGGCAAGGTCGTGTTCGGGGCGCATGCCGATGATCACTGCTTCGGCTTCAAAGCCGTCGAAGAACGTGATCATGATCTTCTGCGCGCCAGCGACGACATGTAGATTGGTGAGGATGATGCCCTTGTCGACGATCACGACACCGGTACCCACACCGCCGCCGCGGCGTTTGGGTTTGGCGTCAGCATTTTTGTCGGATGGGTCCTTGCGGTCGGTGCTCTTGTCCTGGCCCTTCTCTGCGGAGGGCAAGCCCTTCTCTGCGGAGGGCAAGCCCTTCTCTGCGGAGGGCGGGTTCTTGCCACCGCCTGCCACTTTCTCGGGGGGACCGTCGCCACCCCTGCCCGGCACCGAAAACGATCCCTTGCCGCCGGGCGTTGGACTTTTTCCACCCGGTGCCGCCCCTTTGCCGCCCGGTGGCGTACCCTTTTCGACCCCCTTGGCCACTGGTTCGTCGTCGTCTTCCTCCGGTCCGATGCCCACCACTCGCACGACCGACGGCAGAATGGCCGCATAGGCCTTGGCTTCCACCGACGGCAGCGACGTGTTCTCCAGCGTGTTGAGAACCGCGGCGTCGATGTCCTTTTGTGTGATGTCGAGCGCGCCCGAACGCATCTTGGCGTGCATCGCCACCAAGGCGATTGCAAACAAAGCGCCGGCCAACACCAGCAATGGGCGATCGTAGCGACGCCACAAGCGGCGCAAGCGACCGACCGGTATGGTGGCGTCGACGGCGCCCGGTGCGGGGGCGTCCAGCGTAGCCGAACGCGTCGCGGGCGCATCGGGTTGAGCGGGCGGAGGCGCCTTCGCGCGCCGGGAGCTGCTGTACAACGCTGCCTTTTTCATACGTTAGGATCTCGCCGAATGCCCGAACCGCGACGGGAATACGTTAGCACGGCCGCAGCAATCCGGCCATTGGCCAGTCATTACGCGCGCTACCTGTCTTAAGGTCCATCAGCCAGGTTCAAAGTTCCCGCGATCCTCCCCGTTTGTCATGCTGGCATACCCGGCAACGGCGGCAAAGCTGGTGCGCTCACATGCTCTGGCCGAACGCCGATTCCGATCAGCCGCGCTGGAATCCGCTGCAGTTGCGGCAGACGCTGCATCAGTGCGATGGGCCACGGCAACGACGAATTCGTCTGTCTTTGTGCCAGCACCGGCGCCACGATTCGATTTTGTATCGCGATCTGCGCACGCTGCGTCACTCGCGTGGGCCATTCCCGGCGCGCCTGCACCGCGGCAAGGTCCTCTACCGTAAGTCGGTGTTCGCGCAGAGGCATCGCCAGAATATTGGCGGCGGCCACCGCATCCTGAATGGCAAGGTTGATGCCGACCCCGCCCACCGGCGACATCGCGTGCGCGGCGTCACCAATGCACAGCAAGCCGACTCGATACCAGTGCCGCATCCGGTCGATCTGCACCGACAGAAGTTTGACGTCGTCCCACGCTTGAATGACCTCGACCGCCGGGCGCAGAAAGGGCGCAATGCTGCCGACGCGCGTCCGAAATTTCGCGAGCCCGCCAGCCTCGACCGCGGCGAAGCTCCCTTTGGGAATCACGAAGCCACATTGCCAGTACTCGCTCCGATTGATCGTCACGAGAAATGCACCCGACGTGATGTATCCGCCGGTGGCATCCGGATCCGTGGCGGCGCGCGGCAGATGGAACCACAGCACGTCGATTGGCGCGCCTGCTTCTTCAGCCGTCAGCCCCGCGGCCGTGCGCATGACCGTGTGTCGACCATCCGCTCCGACCACGAGATCGGCGCGAACATCGAGCGCCCCCTGCGACGTCGACGCATGCACGCCCCGGATTGCGCCGGCCTCCTCGATCAGGCCGGTGACTTCTGTTTGGCGCAGCAACTTGAAGTGTGGATACGCGGCCGCCTGTCCCGCCAGAAAATCGAGAAAATCCCACTGCGGCATGAACACCAGAAACTTGCAGAAGGTGGACAGGTGCGTGAAATCGGCCAACGCGACGATGTGACCGTACACCTGACCACGCATCTGCGTGACCTCTTGGTGTGGCAGCGCCAGAAACGCATCGAGGATGCCCAACTCGTGCATCACCTCGAGCGTGGACGGATGAATGGTGTCGCCGCGAAAATCACGGAAGAAGTCCGCGTGCTTTTCGAGGACCACGACGTCAACGCCGGCGCGCGCCAGCAGATAGCCGAGCATCATGCCGGCAGGGCCGCCGCCGGCGACGCAACAGGTGGTCTTGAGGGTGTCAGTCACGGCTCGATTATCCGCGGCTCGGTCATCCCGCGTTGACTCGCGGCTCGGTCATGGCGTGCATAACCGCGTTTCGGTCAAGGTGCGTTTACGCGTGGCTTCAATGTCACGCGCGCCGGTATCGCAGGTGCAGGCGCTGGCAAAGGCGGGCGATAGTACGCCTCGAACTGCTGCACCAATGCCACATAGTCACGCGTTTCCGGATACGGCGGAATCGTGCGTGCGTATTGTTCCACCGCGCCCTCCCCGGCGTTGTAGGCCGCCAGGGCAAGACTCAAGTCCTGATCGAAACGTTGCATCAGATCGCGCATATAGCGTGTGCCGACGCGCAGATTGGTGGCGGGATCAAAGAGTTGCTGCTGCAGTGTGCGCTTGGCCGTGGCCACCACGCCGTAGCGTTCGCCGGTGGCCGGCATGATTTGCATCAGGCCCAGCGCGCCTTTCGGCGACACGGCCTGCGGCTCGAACGCCGACTCCACCGCGATCATTGCCTTTACCAGTGCCGGGTCGAGACCGAACGTCTTCGCGTTGGCATCGATCAGCTTGGCGTAGCGCTCGAGATTGGGATGCTGTGCCACGCGCAGGAACAGCTTGTGGTTCTGCAACATCTCCGACGGCGCAGGTGCCGCCGGGGCCGGCGCCGGATCGAGGCTGCTGCCCCCCTTGAAGAAGAGCTGGTAGCGGTCATCGCGCTGGTCGGGGGCGAAATGGGGGATGCCGGCGTCGTCGATATAGGCCCAGACTTCGGCGCGGGCCACCGATGACCCAAATGCTGCAGCCACGAAAAAGCACAGCGCCGCGCACACGCGGCGGCAACGCGTGCCGACGAGCACCCGATTGACGGTGACGCCAATGACTGGAATCAGGAATCGATCTGGGACCATCCGAGCATTATCGCGCGGTTGGAAACAGGACGCCCCGAAGGCATACGTCGATCGCCTGTGGCCATGCGTTCGACTACGGCACCGCAGCGGCTGGCACAGGCGTTGCCGTTCATTCGGGCTTAGTCCGGCCTGTTTGCGTCCCGGAAAATTGCGTTGAGATCACCGCCGGATGCCGCATCGCGGAACGCGTCGAAGGCACCCGCTTCCGCGATGCGCCTTGCCGCGCGCATGAAACCTCCCCACGCCGACCGCGCAAGTGCGCCGCCGACGCTCACCCGCCGCACACCCATTGCCGCCACCTCGTGCAGAGTCAATGGCGTGGCAGTGCCGATGAGCAGGTTAAAGGGCTTGGGCGCCACCGCCGTGACCACGGCCACGATGTCCTCGCGCGTGCGCAGGCCCGGCGCATACAGGCAATCCGCTCCGGCATTCGCGTAGGCCTTCAGACGCGCGATCGTTTCGGCAAGATCGGGACGGCCCACCAGAAAGCATTCGGCACGCCCCACCAGCAGCGTGTCGCCGCCGCGCCGGTCGATGGCACGTCGCGCAGCGCGCACGCGCGCGACGGCAGTGTCCACATCAAAGAGCGGGCTCGCGGCGCTGCCTGTCGAGTCCTCGATCGACAGTCCGGCCACGCCGGTCTCCACGGCCAGGTCGACACTGGTCGCCACATCAACCGCACCACGTCCGAAACCGCTTTCGAAATCCGCGTTCACCGGCAGATCGGTGGCGGCGACAATCGTCGCAAGGTGCGTCAGCACGACATCGCGCGGTACGGCGTTGTCCGGGTGCCCTTGCGACCACGCGAAGCCGGAACTCGTTGTCGCCAACGCCTTGAAACCCAGACTCTGCAGATACAGCGCGCTGCCCGCATCCCAGGGATTGGGGATGACGAAGCAACCGGTTTCGTGCAATTGGTGGAATGTGCGCCGCTTGTCGGCGACCGTGGGGCGAGCCTGAGTCATAGCAGGAGCCATTGGCAGAAAACTTCAGTATGCCTTGCCCAAGGCAGCGATCGGTGCAACGACACCGACCCGTGCCTGTGCGATGCATTCACGGGTGAGTCGGCACGCCCATTCAGGCATGGAGCGCAAACTGGCACCGGCACGGCCGCCGTGCCGGCGACCGGAATCCCCGGCACCTTCAGTTCATTTTGCGGTCCGTTTCCTTGGCGACTTCGTCGCTGTCTTCTTCGCTGTCGGCGCACGGGTCGTCTTCTTGGCAGGCTTCTTCACAGCCTTCGTCGTGGTCTTCTTTGCCGTCTTCTTTGCGGCTTTCTTCGCTGCGGTTTTCTTGGCCGGCTTGGGCGCCGCCGTCTTGGCGGCAACCGCCTTCATCGTCCGCTTTTTTGCCGTGCTCGATCCGGAAACCTGCTTCACCGCGCGTTTCGCCGCCTTCTCCACCGCGGCGACTGCGCCACGGACCGAACTCTTCACCGACTTGACGACCTCAGTCGCTGTTTTTCTGACCTTCTTCTCGAGCGGACCCCGTGCGGCCTCTATTTCCGCTTTCGACTTGTGGCGCAGGTCGGCCGAATGGGCGCGCTTGTACGTCTGGATGTCCTTGAACTGCCCGCTCTCGTCCCGGACGGCATAGAGCTTGGTGCCGGATCGGCTCCTCATTGTGGTGCGACGCGTGACCATGGTGACTCCTGTGTGAAATGCGAAACCGCCGTGCGCGTATGCGCCCGACACCTGCAGTATTCCCCGGTTCGGCTCGCATGACCAGTGACATGAGTAAAAGCTCGTGTTCAACCGGTCGAGGCAGGGGGAAAGCCGTCGGAAATTACGGTGAGTTGATGCGCACGGACGCCGTACGTTCGAAGGCGCTCCGCCCATCGCACCGCCGACCGCATCAATACCCCAGGTCGAACCAGCTGATGCCCAGGAACGGATCCGACAGGTCGCGCGTGGTGGCTTTGCGCATCACTTGATCCTGCTTGATGCGATAGGCCGCATTCTTGTCGGCCACCGCCTGCGTGTCTTTGATGCTGGCGGGGTGCCGCTCCCGGAACGCCGCATATTCGTTCGGGCCGCCCACGTAGATCTGGTTCTTCGGCGCATCCGGGTAGATGAAAAATTTCTTGCCGTTGCGCTGCATCGGCCTGATCTTGCCGGGGGACATGGCCTTCACCCACTTCTGCTGCACCTCTGTCGTCGCTACCAGCACCTTGAAACCCAGTTCGGTCAGTTCCTTGTCGTCGATGGTTGGCGTTGCCGCCATGGCACCGCCGACCAGGAACATCGACATCGTCATGGTGGCGGAGGCAGCGAGAATGCATCCCCGGAGCGAGTGCAGGAAATGCGTCATGGGTTGGATCCGATCGTCAACGCGCAAAGTCGCGCTGCGAAGCTTAACCGAATCGGTTCTATGGCGGCGCGGCGCCACCGCTCTTCGCGTCCACTCCACCGGCCGGGCGCGCGGCAGGCGCCGGCGGCAACGCGTCGACGCGGAACACCGGCCCACCGGCATAGGTGAAATAGAGCTTACGCTGACTGTGGGCCACCAGCATCCGGTGCGCGAGCAGGAAGTCGGCGCCGAGCAACATCGGCTGCGCGTGCGCGGATCGCCTGGTGATGCGGCTCCCGGTTTCCGCATACGTTGCATCCTTGAACAGGTCGGCAAAGCGAATCCTGATGTCCGGAATGTCTTCGTTGCCAATGGCAAAGCTCTTGAAGGTACCCGTCCACATTGACACCGCCTTCGCACCCAAGCCGCGCGCCGGTGCACCAGCAACCACGCCAGGTGTCTCAGGTGTCACGCCAAGCGACGCGGCATCGTCCTGCGAGAACACCGATGTAGACGCGCCGGAATCGAGGATTGCGTCAAAGGGCCGGTCGTTGACGTGGACCTTGAAGCTGATGACTGGACGCAATTCCTCGACGGGCTTGATCTCGACCTCGCCAACGACTTCCTTCGTCCAGTACGCCAGCGTAACACCCTCGCAGTCCCGGGCCTGGTACAACCTGACGGCATGGTTCTTGAGATCGAATTCGACGTCGAAGTTGCGAAGGAAATTCTCCCCGAGAAGGACGTCGGTGCCGTCGGTGAATTCACGTTCACCGGAGACATAGAGCTGCATGTCCTTGGTCGAGACCTCGCCGAGCTTGAAGTCATCGACGGTGGCGATCTCTATTTGGGACTCGCCTCCCACCCCGATCATGCGCCGCCCGCGCACTTCCTTGGTAGATAACCCAAGGCGTGCTGCCGACGAGCGCAGGATGAGACTGCTCTGGGCACCCGTATCGAGCACGATGCCGATCTTCTGGCCACTGATGGCACCGTCCACGACGATCTGGTTGCGCACCATCCGCACCTGCCAATCCACGATAAGGACGAACTTGCATTTGCCGGCTTGCGCGGATGCGCCTATGGAGTTCAGCAGGCCGACGGTGATGCCCAAGGCGAGCAACAGGCGCATTCTCATCGCATGCGATCTTTCGTGGCTATCGTCGAGTATACCGCCGCCTATACGTTACGGTGACTCGATGCGCCTCGTGCCGAAGGCGCGCTTCCCTGCCATTGCCGCAATGACGACAGGAAGGCGAACGACGCTCATGACAGCAGGCCCCGGATCCCCAGCCGAACAAGTTCGCGCGACCTCTTGACGACCTCGCCGTGCCGTCTATAATGACGGTACCGCATATCCATACGGCTTATTGCCAAAAGGATTCAACCCATGCCACCGCGATCCCGTCGCCCGTTCGCCCACCTGACCCGCTCCACCGAGGCCCCGCCAACGCGGCTCACCGCGCGGCAGCAGCAGATCCTCGATTGGATTCGCGGCCATATCGAAA
>JBDTTY010000052.1:0-10249 GCA_040007975.1 Betaproteobacteria bacterium
ATGGTTACATCCGGATCGCCTGCGCCGGATCGAGCGCCGCTGCACGCTGTGCCGGTGCCACTGCGGCCAATACGCCGCATACGGTCGCGCCGACGGTCGCGATCACGAACAGCTCGGGCGAAATGGCAAGTTCGAACAGCGGTGTGCCATCGGCGTTGAGCGCCAGGTTCAGAAATACCACGATCATCGAGGCCGACAACGCGCAGCCGATCAGCGATCCTGCCAGCGCAACCATGGCGCCTTGCAGCAGGAATACGCGAAGGATCCGCACGCGGGACGCGCCCATCGCGCGCAGAATGCCGATCTCGCGGCGTTTCTGCACGACGGACACTACCAGTACGCTAGCAATG
Organism: Betaproteobacteria bacterium; assembly: GCA_040007975.1. Lineage (GTDB taxonomy): Bacteria > Pseudomonadota > Gammaproteobacteria > Burkholderiales > Casimicrobiaceae > VBCG01. The sequence continues at coordinate 351 of JBDTTY010000052.1, forward strand.
CCCAGCACAACGATCACAACGACAAACAATCGGATCATCTGTGTAGTAATGGTTTGCGCATTGATTGCCGCCAACAGCTGGGCATTAGTTTTCATCCACGAGTCGACGGTGAGCCCTGTAGCCTCCGCCAGCGCCGTCGCAATGCGCTCGGCGTCGAACAAGTCGGTGACGGTGAGGTCGAGTTGCGATACTCCACCTGGAAGCGACAGCAGACTCTGGGCGGTACGCAGTCCCACGTACGCGGTGCGGCGATTGAGGTCACGAACACCGAGGTCGACGATGCCGGTGACCGTAAAGGTGTCTCCGGTGATCACATCGTTGTCCGTGGTGACCAGGCGAACACGATCACCGACGCCGATACCGAGATCGGAGGCCAGTTCGCGTCCGAGGACGGTCTCGCCGGGCTGTACGCGGAATTCGCCGCCAACCAGTTTGTCGCCGATGGCGACGATGCGGTTGTAGCGCACCGGATCGATCCCGATGATCGCGATCGCCTTGCTGGCGTCGCCGCGCACCGCAAATCCCGGCCCGGTGACCATCGGCGAGATGTCTACCACGCCCGGCATGTGCGCCAGATCCTGCTCCAACTGCTGCCACTGGTCGATCGATCGCAACCGTTGCGCGCGCGCCTCGATCTTGGGAAGGACCGTGGCGCCCGGTGGAGCGATCCGCTGCACCTGCGCGGCTTCTTCGGTGGGTCGCACGACGATATGCGCCTGCGTACCCAGCGTGCGCCGAATTGTGTTGGCCTGCAGTCCATTGACAAGCGCGGTGATGAAAATGAACACCGCGACACCGGCTGCCACGCCGCCGACGATCAATGCCGTCTGAAATCGTCCTTCCCGCAGGAAGCGCAGCGCTACGACCCACTCGAATGGCATGGTGCTTGCGTCCGCCGTCAGCGCGTGCGCACGCGTTGGCCAGGTTTGATCCCTGACGTGACGATGACGTCGTCGCCCGGTTTCGCGCCGTTCAGGATTTCGGTGCGCATCGTGGTCCGCACGCCGAGCCGCACGGTGACGCGCTCCGCACGACCATCGCGCACGACCAGCACCCAAGGCTCGGGCAACCCCGCATCGTGTACGGCGCCAGTGGGGACCACGGCAGCATTTTCCTTGTCGGCGACACCGATGTCGATCGACACGGTCATATCCGAACGCAGAAATGACGGCGGGGCGGCGACACCGAATTTCGCTTCGACGGTGCCACGCTGGGCGTCGATGCCCGGCGACAGAAAATCAAGCGTGGCGGCAAAACGCTGACCGGGAAAGGCGTCCGCGGCAGCAATCGCGTTGTGGCCCAAACGCACCAGCGCCAGATTTTTTTCGTCGATGAGTGCGGTGAGTCGGGTTGGCCCGTCCTGGGCAAGTACCATCAGGCGCTTGCCCGGCTGCACGATATCGCCGGGCTCAACGGTCCGGTCAAGAATCGTACCGCTGCTGGGTGCGAGGATCCTTGTCTGGCCCAATTTGGCGGACGCGGCATCGCGTGCGGCACGAGCCTGCATCAACTGATCTTGAAGCAGTTGCCGCTCGGCGCCTGTCGCACTGTTGCTGGTGGCGGTGGAGCGGGCGGCTTCAAGCTGACTTTTGGCCACGGCGACGGCGCGGCGCGATTCGTCGACACGCGCTTCGCCGATGAAGCCTTGCTTGAACAACTGCTCCTGGCGTCCGGCGTCGCGCTCGGCGACTCGATAGTTGGCCTCGGCCTGGGTGCGTAGTTGTTCGGCGTTGGGTGCTCCCACGTCGCGCCATTGCGCAATGCGGGTCTGGGCGGCCGCCTCGGCAGCGCGCGCCTGCGCCACCGCGGCGGCCAGTTCAAGTTGTTCGAGTTCGATCAGCAATGCATCTGCCGCAACGTGGGCTCCTTCGTCGACGGCCACGCGCTGGACGCGTCCCGTGATGGTGGCGCCGATGTCGATTTTGGCGGGAGCCAGCACACGCCCGCTGACCACAACCGATTGTGTGAGGCGCGTGTTCTCCACGCGCACGACATCCACGGTCGTGGCGCGCCAGTTGAGGTATCCGAGCGCCGCCGCGGCGAACAACGTAGCAATGACGGCGATGGTCGAACGGGACCATCGCGACCTCGCAACGGGCGGGGGTTGCACGTCAGGCATTGTTGGTCAGCGTATGCGTCAATTGCGACAGCAGGGTGCGGCGCGCGGCGTCGTCGGATGCTTGCTGCAGCACAGTATTGAGATGCAGCAGAAAGCCTGCGCGGTCGTTGTGCCAGTCAAGTGCGGAAGCAGCAGCAGGTGCGATCCGCACCCGACCGGGAGCGGCGACCTCGGTCAGCGCAATCGATTTGCCCAAAGCGTAGCTTGTATCGATCCCTGGAATCATGATGGGGTTCGCGGCAAAGCCGCCAGCAAGCATGCGCTCGCGTAGTCCCTGCAGTGCGTCAGGTTCGCCATGGGCGAGGAAAACGGCACCCGCGACAGGTTGGCGCGCCTGCGCCCACGTGATGAGGCCGGTGGCATCGGCGTGGCCGGAGTAGACGTCCAACGCGCGAATGCGGGCCTTGACGTTGATGTCCTCGCCTTGAATGCGGACGCGCTTGGCGCCGTCTTGCAGCAGCCGTCCCAGCGTACCGACCGCCTGGTAGCCCGCCAGCAACACCGTGGTTTCGCTGCGCCATAGCAGTCGCTTCAAGTGGCCGCGGATGCGACCTGCATCACACATGCCGCTGCCGGCCATGATGATGTGCCATCCACGCAAACGTTCGATGCCGATGCTGTCGGCTTTTTTGCTCATGAATTTGAGTCTTGTAGACGCACGCACATCGGCAAATGGATTGCGACGTGTGCCGCGGTTCCATCCGCTTTTCTGAAATACCTCACACGCCTCAATCGCCAGCGGGGAGTCGAGAAAAATGAACGTCTCCGGCACGCTGCCGTCGTCCATCATTGTCAGCAGATCCGCCAGCAGCTCCTGGGTGCGCTCGACGGCAAACGCGGGGATCAGCATCGGGCCACCTGCGGCTTGCGCGGCGCGCAGCTCGTCGGCCAGCATGTGTCGACGTGTGACCGGATCGATTTCGTCGCGCTCGCGATTGCCGTAGGTGGATTCAATCACCAGATGATCGATCCCCACCGGGCCTTCAGGGTCGGGCGAATAATCGCGGCCGCCGGGCCCCAGATCACCCGAAAACAGGAGATGCAAGGGTCCTTCGGTCGATTCCATGATGACCTCGATCGACGCTGAACCGAGGATATGGCCGGCCTCCCAGTATCGCGCCGTAATCCCGGGGGCCACGGCAACGACATCGCCCAACTTGACGGTGCGAAAGAGCCGCATCGTCCGGTGGGCATCGGCCTCGGTATAAATTGGCTCTACAGCGGGCACGCCCCGGCGCTGATTGCGGCGATTGAGGTACTCGACCTCGTTTTCCTGGATGCCGCCTGCGTCGGCGAGCATGATTGCGCACAGCTGTCGGGTCGGTGCCGTGGCGAAAATCGGTCCTTGATAGCCCGACCGCATCAGCTTCGGCAACAGACCCGAGTGATCAATGTGGGCATGGGTGAGCACAACCGCGTCGATGGTGTGAATGTCGAAGGGGAAGGGTTCGTAATTAAGCGCCTTCAGCGTCTTCGAGCCTTGGAACATGCCACAGTCGATCAGAATCGATGCGCGGTCGGTTTCAAGCCGCACACAAAATCCGGTGACGCATCCGGCAGCGCCGTGGAAGGTGATCGTGGGACTCATGGCGGACCGGCGTTGCGATGGTGGGTTGTCATGCGGTGATTTCGTCGCGCAAGGCCGAGGCGAGCAACGGTGCCACTGCGGCAGCATTGGTGGGATGGAGACAGGCGTCTGTCGATAGCATGCGCAACGCACCGGCGGCACGTAGTCGCACGCCAGTTTCCGCAGTGCAAAGTGCATGCACCACGGCAACTTCCACGGTGGCGGCGCCGTGCTTGTGCAGCAGGCGCGTGGCATTGATGAGCGTGGTTCCACTGGAGCAAATGTCATCGATGATCACCGCGCGGCGCCCGCGTATGCGATCCGGCTCGGACACCTGCAGAGTCACGTCTTGGTCACCATGACGAACTTTCGTGAAGGTCAGTTGCTCCGCATCGAGCAATGCGGCGACCGCGCGCGCCCACGGCTCGGATTCAGCGTCCGGACCGATGACCAGTGTGTCGGCGTGAGGGCCGATCGCATCAGCCAATACTTGCGCGGCGGACAGCACGGTCACGGTTCGACTAAGAAACACCGGCCCGAGGTCACCTGTGCGATGCATATGCGGTTCGACGGAGATCAGTACATCGTCCGCCGGCGACAAGTTGACGCGCCCACCCCATACCACACATCCCCCGCACGTCTGCACGACGTGACGCATTTCCGTCTCGTCCAGATCCACTCGCGCCAACACTTCCATCGTGTCAGCGGTACCGGCTGGTGACGTGATCGCGCGTGACGATATCTTGGGGATCCATAATCCGTGCGCAGCGACGATCGGCACCACCAGCAGCGACGTTCGATTGCCAGGAATGCCGCCAATGCAGTGCTTGTCGACGACGATATCGCGTTGCCACGATAGGCGACTGCCTACTGCAATCATGGCGCGCGTGAGGCTCAGCGTTTCCTCGGCAGTCATGAAGCTGGCGCAAGCGATGAGAAATGCCGCCACTTCCATGTTCGACCAGCGATGGTCGGCAAGATCGCGCGCCACCTCAAGGTACTCGGCTGCGCTCAACGTTTCGCCGGCCACCTTGGCGCGCACCAGATCGAGGGTTCGCGGCGGGCGCGCTGGAGACACTTCCACCAATGTACCTGCGGGAACCCCAAGTCGATGAAACATCGGTTCGGGCAGTCCGACTTCGTCGGCGGCGACCAGCGATGGGTCGTCGCAGATCATCGGTGAGGCCAGCAGGCTGCAGCCGTTGGCGCGGATTTCCACCGTCCGGAGACCGGCGAGGCGCTCGGAGCGAAAGGCGGTGCCGTGGCGTGCCAGGATGACCACATTTTCGCGAAACGTGTTCAGCGCCACTGGTTTGGCAACAAGGCGCGCGGCAGGACCCGCCGAGGGTCGCCGGGATAATCGATGCTGGGGAAGTTGAGTGTCGTCGGACATGAGTTCGCCATGTATTCTAGTCGGGCGACGCTTCGGCCGAATTGAGCATGGTCAATAGCGATGCGATCATGTCCACGTCTAGCGGCCCCCCATGCCAACGCCAAAATCAGCTTTGAAGCGCCTGCGCGCATTGCGCAACCAGTATGGTGATGTGGCGGAGCGCGACAAGCGTATGCTGTTGCGGGCGTTGCGCGAGGCGGTGCTGACGACGTACGCCCAGCTGCTCGCGCTGCACGAAGACCTGCTGTTCATCGGGGCCTTTCCCGGTGCGTCCTCTACGCGGCAGCTGGCTAGGCGCATGCTTGCCGCGACCGCAAGCCGCCTGCAGCAATTGCCGCGGGTGCAACGCATGGCTGCCGACGACACCGGCATGGCCGGATCGTCGACGCGGCACATATTTCCGTACCCGATTGCGCGGTGGCTTGCGGGGTCTGCCGCACCTGATATCGATATTGACTGGCGTACGTTCGACGAACCCTGGCAACTCGATTCTCTGGTGGGGCTCATGCTGCGTGACGCCGAACGCGAGGGTTTTGACAGTGGCGAGTTTGTCACGCGCGACTGGATCCGCCGGTCCCGCAGCATCATCGCGCCGACCGACCTGGCGTGGCTGATGACCGCCGGCGCTGGCAACCCGGCGGTAGCGCTCCAAATCGAAAGTGATTGGGATGCCGCGCAAGTGCCGTTGACGTGGGCGCTGCGCGATTCGCGATTGTCGGCCACCCACACCGTCGTCGCGGGGGCGCCGATCGTGGTTCGACATGCGATGCGACGACCCGATGCGGACACGGTGGCGACCATCATGCGGCCGCTGCCGACGATCGAGCGCCTGGCGCGACCGCGGGCTCGCCGTGTCATCGTGGCGGCTCGTGCCGCGTTGTCCGTGCGGTGTCGCGAAGTCAATGCCATGACGTCGCCTAATGTCGACGAGATTTACTGGTGCGATCTTGGCGAAGGCACGGCCATGGCAGTGATCGGGATTGCCGCGGACCAGCGGCTGACACTCGAAACCAATACGGGCTATCTGTTGTTCGCCAACGGCATACCGATCGGTTACGGCGGGGTCACGCCACTATTTCGGCAGGCCAACACGGGTATCAATATCTTCGATCCGTATCGCGGGGGCGAGGCGGCGTTTCTCTGGACACAAATGCTGCGCGCGTTCCACACGCTGTTCGGATGTGATCGTTTCGTGGTGAATGCGTACCAGTTCGGCGCCGGCAATGCCGAAGCGATCAAGAGCGGCGCGTTCTGGTTTTATTACCGGTTGGGCTTTCGGCCCGGCGTGGCCAGGGTCCGCACGCTCGCTGCGCGTGAAGCAGCGCGCATGGCCGCAGATCGTTCCTATCGCAGCACCAACACGACATTGCGCGCGCTGGCGACCGGCGACCTCTATCTCGACCTGCCTGGGTTCGACGCTGCCGATGGCTTCGACGAGGCGCTGCTGCCCAGTGTCGGGGCGCTGGCAGCCGCGCAGTTGGCGCTGCAGCCGGTGAACTCAAGGGTCGATGCGGAGCGGCGTTTGGTGGCTGCCGTTGCCGAGGATCTCGACATTCGCGACCTGGCGACGTGGTCCCCGGCGCAACGGCGCGGCTTTGCGTTGTTGGCCCCGGTGGTGGCCAGCGTGCAGGATTTGCGCGACTGGACCTCGCCAGAGCGGGCGGCCTTGACGACCATGATGCGCGCGAAAGGGGCGCCGCAGGAGCGCGACTTTGCGCTGGCGGCCCGACATGTGCCGCGATTTTTTCGCGGACTGGTCGCGACGTTGCGTCAATATCGCTGAAACATTCAAGTGGAGCGTCGGTGGGCGCTCTGCTGGAGGGCGTCGGATTCGACGACGAAGCGTCCCACTTCGTCGCGATGGGCAGCCTCCATCATCGCGCGGGCGACCGCGATGGCGGGCACCGGCCGGTACCGGGCGGGCATCAACGCGGCGATTGGACGCAGCAGCGTCAGCGCTAACCTCTCGCCGGGGCGATGTTGGGTGCGCTCGCCCGCCAGCAGCGACGGGCGGAAGACGACGACAGTACGAAACGGCAATGCAGCGAGCGCGACCTCGAGTTCGCCCTTGATGCGACGGTAGAACACGCGGGACTGTGGGCTGGCACCCATTGCCGAGACGAGGAAGCAGCGTGAGGCACCCGCAGCCAGTGCCATTCGCGCGATCGTGAGCGGCAAGTTGAGGTCGATGGCGGCAAATGCATCCTGCGACCCTGCAGCGCGGATTGTCGTGCCAAGGCACAGGAAGCAGTCATCGACATCCGGCAACGCGCAGTGCTCAAGATGATCGAAATCGACGACGGCAGGAACTAGCTTGGGATGCGGAATGGCCAGCGGTCGACGCGTGAGTGCAACGACGTCGGCGACGTCGTGGTCATCCAGCAGCATTTGCAGCAGATGACCACCGACCAGCCCCGTGGCCCCTGCGAGTACTACGTGTCGCGACATTTGGTCATTATCGCCCGGGAAGCCGGGTAGGGCCGAGATTCGCTATCGCGAGACGGCATCGTCACTGACCGACCATTGACGCGCGTCAATGTCTGGAGACGCCATCGCGCCCAAACTAGCCACGATGAGCCATACCAAGCAATGGAATCTGGGCGCGAAGCTGATGCTCGTGGGCACGCCGTTCCTGTTGCTGGCCTTGATGTCGATTGCATTGACGCTGTGGGTATCGTGGCAGCTCGAGGGGGGGGCGGCGGCAGTCAACGAGGCGGGCAGGATGCGCATGCAGGCCTATCGCATGGTCTTGGCGGTGGCGACCGCCGACACCGCAGCGCTGCCGCAGCAGATCATTGATTTCGAACGCGGCGTTGACGTCCTGCGCCATGGGGATCTCGAGCGACCGCTGTTTGTCCCGTGGGACGATGCCGTTCGCGCCCGGTTTGCCAGTGTCGAAAGCGATTGGGTGCGCTTTCGATCGCAATTGACCAATGGCGATAAGGGCTCGCCGTCGATCTTGCGCGACGCCGCTGCGACGTTCGTCCTCGACATCGATGCGCTGGTCGCAGCGATCGAACACCACATGGCACGCTGGACAACGCTGCTGCACCTGCTGCAGATGGCGATGATGGTGGTAGCCGTGCTGGCCGCTGCCTTGTTGCTCTACATGGGTTATCTTTTTGTGCTGGAACCGGTCGGGCAGTTGAAACAGGCCATCGAGCGCGTTCAGCGTGGCGACTTCGCTGCCCGCGTCGAGCGCGTGACCCGCGACGAATTTGGCACGCTGGCCGAGGGCTTCAACGGCATGGCGCAGCATTTGCAGCAGATGTACCGCGACCTGGAGGCCAAGGTGGCGGAAAAGACCTCGCAACTGGAGGAAAAGGGCGAACGGCTCGAGGCGCTATACGACGTCACGCGCCTGGTAGCGAAGGCGACGAGCTTGAGCGACCTGGCCAGTGGATTTGCGTCAAGCATCGGTCGCGCAGCGCGGGCCGACGGCGTTGCCATTCGATGGTCGGATGAAGCCAATCAACGCTATCTGATGCTGGCAGCCGAGGGATTGCCGGAGCAAATGGCTGCGGGCGAACAGTGTCTGCACGCCGGGACCTGTCACTGTGGCGAGAAATTGCTGACGGCAGATGCGCGCGTGATTCCCATCCGCACGATGCGTCCGGAAAGCCTGAAACATTGCGCCGATGCCGGTTTCGAGACGCTGGTGTCGCTGCCCATCCGGCTGCATGAGCGGGTCATGGGCGAGGTGGATCTATTTTTCCACGCGCGCCTCACGCCATCGGCGAACGAGCGCTCGTTGCTCGAAGCGCTGACCGCCCATCTGGCGGCCGCGATGGAAAACATGCGGCTCAATGCACTGGAAAAGGAGGCGGCGGTCTCGCAGGAGCGCACGCTGCTCGCCCGCGAGTTGCACGACTCGATCGCGCAGTCGCTGGCATTTCTCAAGATTCAGGTGCAGTTGATGCGCGAGGCGATCGACGGCGGCGATGCCGAAAAAGTGCAGATCACCCTTGCCGAAATCGATGTGGGCGTACGCGAAAGTTACGGCGATGTACGCGAATTACTGGTGCATTTCCGGACACGTGCCAATGCGGAGGACATCGAACCCGCGTTAAAGACCACATTGCGCAAGTTCGAGCACCAGAGCGGCCTGAAGTCGATCATGCAGATGCAAGGCCACGGCATTGCATTGGCGCCGGACCTCCAGGTTCAGGTATTGCACATCGTGCAGGAGGCATTGTCCAATATTCGCAAACACGCTCGAGCGACTACGGTCTGGCTTGACGTACAGCAGCAGCCCCAGTGGCGCTTCGAGGTGCGCGACAACGGCACAGGATTTGCCGCGGATGTGGAGAACGCTGATGAGACGCACGTTGGATTGCGCATCATGGCCGAACGTGCCGAACGCATCGGCGCCACACTTGATGTGATGTCGCGTCCGGGGTACGGTACATCCATGGTGCTGACGTTGCCCCAGAATCTTCGCGCGCGCGCTGCAGTCATGCCGACCGATGTCGAAATAGCCGCCGCCCATTGACCACCGTGACGCCAGTCCCCATGCCATCGACCCGAATTCTCGTCGTTGACGATCACACGCTGTTTCGGCGAGGCTTGATTGCGTTGCTGGCGCGCGACCCGCAGTTGCAGGTGGTGGGTGACGCGGCCGACGCAGGCGAGGCATTGCGGCGGGCAAAGGAGCTGCAGCCCGATCTCATCCTGCTCGACAATCATCTTCCCGGCGTCAACGGGGTCGATGCGCTGCCCGCGCTGCGCGATGCGGTCGCAGGTGTGCGCGTGCTGATGCTGACCGTCAGCGAGGACGAGCACGACCTTGCGGCGGCATTGCGTGGTGGTGCGTGTGGCTA
>JBDTTY010000053.1:0-10237 GCA_040007975.1 Betaproteobacteria bacterium
CGGGCATCGGCTGCCACCTGCACGGATCGATGCGTGGCCACATCTACGTCAGCCCCACACCCTGGGTGGCGGTGACCAACGCCGCCGGCGGCGCGGTGCTGCCCGGCGTGCCCGACGGCGCCGCCGACGTGCGGCTGTGGCATCCCGACCAGCTGGTGGCCCAGGCCAACCTGCGCTCCACGCTCAGCGGCACCAGCACCGTCGAGGCCAAGCTCAACTTCACGCCGCGGCGGCGGCCGGCCCCGCCGCCCAAGGGTGAGTACGACAACTGAGCGGCGGCGCTGACCGGGGCCAAGCGACGCGCGGCATGGCCGGCACCCGCTAGCATGGGCGCCGAGGAGACAACCCCAGCCATGACCGTCATCACGACCATTGAAGACCTGCGCCAGCTGGCCCAGAAGCGCGTGCCGCGCATGTTCTATGACTACGCCGACTCCGGCAGCTGGACCGAGAGCACCTACCGCGCCAACGAGAGCGACTTCCAGAAGATCAAGCTGCGCCAGCGGGTGGCCGTCAACATGGAAAACCGCAGCACCGCCAGCACCATGGTGGGCGTTCCGGTCAACATGCCCGTGGCGATCGCACCGACCGGCCTCACCGGCATGCAGCACGCCGATGGTGAAATTCTGGGGGCCAAGGCCGCGGAGAAATTCGGCATTCCCTTCACGCTGTCGACGATGAGCATCTGCTCGATCGAGGACATTGCGGCCAACACCAAGGCACCGTTCTGGTTTCAGCTGTACGTGATGCGCGATCGCGATTTCATCGAGCGTTTGATCGATCGCGCCAAAGCCGCCAAGTGTGGCGCGCTGGTACTCACCCTCGACCTGCAGATTCTCGGACAGCGCCACAAGGACCTGAAGAATGGGCTGAGCGCACCGCCCAAACTCACGCTGGCCAACATCGTCAACATGGCAACCAAGCCGCGCTGGTGCATGGGCATGCTGGGCACCAGCCGCCGTCAGTTCGGCAACATCGTGGGTCACGTCAAGGGTGTGGCCGACATGGGGTCGTTGTCCGACTGGACGTCCAGGCAGTTCGACCCCGCGCTCAATTGGGGCGACGTCGAATGGATCAAGAGGCGCTGGGGCGGCAAGTTGATCTTAAAGGGCATTCAGGACGTGGAGGACGCCAAGCTTGCGGTTTCGTCGGGTGCGGATGCGTTGATCGTCAGCAACCACGGCGGTCGCCAGCTCGACGGCGCGCAATCCAGCATCGAGGCGTTGCCGCCGATCGTGGATGCCGTGGGCTCGCAGATCGAAGTGCACATGGATGGCGGCATCCGCTCGGGTCAGGATGTGTTGAAGGCGATCGCACTTGGCGCTCACGGTACCTACATCGGTCGTTCGTTCCTGTATGCATTGGGGGCGATGGGCGAGGCCGGTGTCACCAAGGCGCTGGAAATCATTCACAAGGAACTCGAACTGACGATGGCGTTTTGCGGCCACACCAAAATCGGCACGGTCAATCGCAGCATCCTGTTGCCGGGGACGTTTCCTACCTGACGCTCTGATGCGCCGTTACGCCGGCACCAGCGGTATCGTTCGTGCGCGCAACTGCCCGCACCCGGCGTCGACATCCTGCCCGGCCGATTGGCGCAGCTTGGTGAGAATGCCCCGGGCATTCAATTCGCGCGCCATCGTTTCCTCGCGTTCACGCGGTGGTCGCTTGAACGCAAAGCCGGCAACCGTGTTGTACGGAATAAGATTCATCACCGCATAGTGGCCGGCGAGCAATCGGGCGATGCCGTCGATCTCGTCATCGCCGTCGTTGATCCCATCGAGCAGCGTCCACTGATATTGAATCGGATAGCCGGTGGCGCGGGCGTATGCCTCGCCCAGCAGCACCAGTTCGGCCGGCGCAATCGAAGGGGCGCGCGGCAGCAGTTGCGAACGCCGCACGGCGTTGGTCGAGTGGAGTGACAACGCCAGCGCGGGCTTCACGCGTCCCTGCGGCAATCGCTCGAATACGCGGCGATCGCCCACCGTCGAGAACACGAGATTCTTGTGACCGATCGCGCCCTCGGTGCCGAGCACGTCGATGGCGTCCATCACGTTGTCGAGATTGTGGGCGGGCTCACCCATGCCCATGAACACGACTTTCCTGACGCTATGACGCGACCGCGCCAGCACCACCTGGGCTACGATTTCCGCGCTGCCCACCTGCCGCAGCAAGCCATCGCGTCCGGTCATGCAGAACACGCAACCCACGGCGCAGCCCACCTGCGACGAGACACACAAGCCTTCGCGCGGCAGCAGCACGCTTTCCACCGTGTTGCCATCGGCCAGCGCGATCAATGAGCGTACGGCGCCGTCGCTGCCGACATGTTCGGAGTGCACGCGTGCCAATGCCGCAAGCTCGGACGCCAACGCGGGCAACATCGTGCGTAGGGCAAGCGGCAAAAAGTCTTCCGGCGCGCGCGATCCGCTGTGCAGCGGCCGCGCGTGAGTCCACGCACGGAAAATGGCGGCTTCGTGGCCTGGCTTGGCACCGGCGGCACGCAGCTGCTGGCGGATTTGCTCTACGTGCATCGTCGCAGCGTACCGCGAAATTGCCGTCGCGGGCGCCGCGACATCGGGGCGCAGCACCCGCTAACCCACTGCTTCGGCTGCTCGCTTACAGCGCCTGCTCGTTCCACGCGGTGCCGGTCACCGACCGATACTGAAACGTGCCCGAAGCCGTGGCGACGCCTTCGTAGACACCGCCATTGGCCAGCGGAAATTCCTGATCGTCCACCGGCGTGTCGACGATGATCGACGCGTTGAATGACGGAATCTCGACGTGGAACTGCATAAAGTAGGTGATGCCCGACTTGGGACTCTTCCACGTCCGGCCGATCGGCGTGACGAACGACTCGACAAACCAGGTGGTGCCGTCTGCCCCTTGCACCGTGCAGTTGCTTTCCTGCTTTTTGTTGAGCTCGGGCACGCCAAGATTGAGCGTCGAATAATTGGAAATGCACACGCCGTTGTCGAGCTGCATGTCCTGCAGGAACCATTTGACCGGATTGGCCGCGGAGCCGAAGGCACCGTATTCGTGATCCATCCACGTGACCCCCGAGACTGCGAGTTTCACGCCATCGATCGTGATCGTGCCGCCGGCCTGCATGCGGGTCAACGAGAAGTAGTAATTATTGGTCTGCACGGTGCCTTGCCCACCCTCGGGATTGACGCCCGTGCCCCATACGAAAAATGGCGGTCCTTGTTGTGAAAACGTGAGGTCGAACAATACGGTGGTACCGGTCTCCTGATCGCTGATGAATGACTTGACCGTCATGTTCCTGGTCGGATCGCTTTGCGGTGATTTCATCGCGATGTAGTTGTACACCGCCTTGGCCGTGGCGCCGCTGCCGCCGCCGCCCACCAGCGTTACAGTGGGGGTTGACGTATAGCCGGCGCCGGGCGTCAATATCAGGATCGTGGATATGGCACCCGTGGCATTTGGAATCGCAAACGCAATGGCGCCCGAGCCGCCGCCGCCGGTGATCTGCACTTCGGGCCCCGAGGTGTAACCGCTGCCGGCGTTGACGACTTCGATCGACGACAGGTGATTGGCTTCATCGCCAAGCTTCACCGACCACGGCTTCGACGGATCCGCTTCAGCCCAGGTGTCGACGTTGAACATCGGCGGCAAAAATGGCACCGTGTGCTGATAGTGCCTTTTGTTTTCGACGTCGGTCAGCATCACCTGGCTGAACGCAAAGCCGTCCTTCACGAACGACGCGGCGTTGATCTCGAAGCCGAACGTGCGGTTGCCGGCCTTCAGGGTGCCAATGTGCCACCACCATTCCGTTGGCGCGTTGGGATGTCGATACATGTCCGCGGGCAGGTGCAATACGACCTTGGACGGCGGTATGGGCTCGGGCGAGGCATTGGCGTCACCACCCCCACCGCAGCCCTGCAGTGTGGCGAGCGGAGCAGCAATGGCCGCTGAAGCGGCTCCCATGACAAAACGTCGACGCAACATTGGAATGGCTTTCAATAATGTTGAGGGGCTTGGCGGGCCGCCTGGCATCCGTGCTCGCGACTTCCACATGCAAGTGCGTGAGATCCGGACTGCATAAGCAATAGACGTGCCGCGTTTTCCGGACGCGCAGGCCGAGTCCGTCTATTTTTCGAGCAGATAGGCCCGGCTGTCCGCAAAGAAGTGCGGCCCTGCATCTGAGCGCACAGCCGTGCCGACTCCGTCCGCGGTCAGCACTTCCAGCAGCAGCGCGCTGGGCACACTGCCGTCGATGATGTGCACCGACCGCACGCCTTCGCGCACCGCGCGCAACGCGGCGGTTACGCGCGGCTCCATGCCGCCGTGCACGACGTGATCGCTCAGCAGCGCTTCGGCCGCGGACGCGGTCAGGATATGCGCGAGCTTGCCATTGCGATCCAGCACCCCGGCGATGTTGGTCATCAACACCAGCTTCTCGGCGCCCAGCGCACGCGCAAGGCGGCCCGCCAGCAGATCGGAGTTGATGTGGTAGGTCGTGCCGTCTTCCGCGACTCCGATCGGCATCACCACCGGAACGAAATTGCGCGAAAGCAAGAGGTCGATCAGGCTGGTGTCGATGCTTTCGACGTCGCCGAGGTAGCCGAGGTCCGGCGCCTCGGGATCATCTGCCGGCCGTGCCATCGGACACGCGCGGATGAAGCGGCCATCCTGCCCGTCGATGCCCACGGCGCGCCCACCTTCCTGATTGATCAGCGACGTCAATTCCTGATTGAGTTCGGACAGTGCCATTTCCACTACCGTCAGCGTGCGTTCGTCGGTGATCCGATGCCCGCGATAGCGTTGTGGCTCGACACCCATCTTGCGCATCAGCTCGTCGATGCCCCAACCGCCACCGTGCACCACGATCGGCTTCATACCCACCAGCCGCAGCAGCGCGACATCACGCGCAAACCCTGCCTTCAGCGCTGGGTCGGCCATCGCGTTGCCGCCGAAGCGGATCACCAGGGTCTTGCCGTGAAATTCGCGCAGGTAGGGGAGGGCCTCGGCGAGGATGCCGGCTTTTTGGGAGGGGTTCATGCATAGGGCGCGGGTATGTCGATGCCATGAATGGTACCTGACACGACGTGGGTCATGGCGGCCCCCGGTTATGCGTAAAATTGCCTGACCGCTTGCTGGCAGTGATCAAACTGCGTGGAATGTAGGGTCAGACACGATACTTGCGCCGCGCGATTCGTCGCGCGGCACCGGTGTCGTAACGCCGCCGTCGATCAGGTCAACGATGCCTTGGCAATGCTGGCGATCGACGCATCCAATGCCGCATTGAATGCCTGCTCGCTTTGCTGGGCCGTCAAGCCCTCGGTGAGCGCGCGTGAAAAACTCGCAATCACGCCGTGGTTGCGCGCCAATCGCGCATTTGCGTCGTCGCGGGAGTAACCGCCGGAGAGTGCCACGACACGCAGTACGTTGGGATGCTTGACCAGGCTTGCATAGAAATCGTCGACGGACGGGAGCGTCAGCTTCAGCATCACGCGCTGATCTGGCCCGAGCGCATCAAGCTGCTTGACGATCGCTGCCTTCAAGAGCCGCTCCGCGCCGTCCTTGTCGGTGGCATGAATGTCGACCTCGGGCTCGATGATCGGCATCAGGCCCGCCGCGAGGATCTGCTTGCCGAGGGCAAACTGCTGCGCAACGACGTCGTCGATGCCCTTGGCATTGGCGTGCTTGATCACCGAGCGCATCTTCGTGCCGAAGATGCCTTTGCCCTTGGCCCGCGCGAGCAGGGCGTCGAGATGCGGCATCGGCTTCAGCACCTGGACATCATTGGCCTCGTCGGCGAGGCCCGAGTCGACCTTGAGGAACGGGACCACATGTTTCACGTTCCAAAGGTAGTCGGCCGTGCCACGACCCTCGATGTCGCGATCCATCGTCTGCTCGAACAGGATCGCACCCAATATGCGCTTGCCGTCGAACGCGGGGCTGGTGACGATGCGCGTGCGCATGGCGTGCACCAGATCGAACATCGCCGCGTCGCCCGCATAGGCGTCGGGCTTGATGCCGTAAAGTCCGAGCGCCTTTGGTGTGCTGCCGCCGCTCTGGTCGAGCGCAGCGACAAATCCCTTGCCGGATTGCATTTGTTCGAGTTGCTGCGGATTCATATCGGTCCTGACGGTACGTTGCGAGACCGTGAGGATAGCAAGTGTGGGGTCCGACACGCGACTGGCTGTTTCAATCGGTGCCCGATTGCGCCTGTCGGACAGGTCCGCGGCGGTTGGCCGCGCAGATTTCCCGAACACATGTGCGCAACCACCGGTGCGCGGGATCGGCATGTAGCCGCGGGTGCCACAGCATGGCCACGGCAATTTCCGGCAGCACGATCGGCAGCGCAAAGCTGACCATGCCGGTACGCAGATTGCCGGTGTGTCGCTCGGGAACACTGGCAATCAGATCGGACCGCCTCGCCAAGGCAAGCGCCGACGAGAAGTCGCTGACAAAGGTCACGATCTCGCGCTGCAGCCCGAGCGCCTGCAACGCTTCGTCGATGCGTCCTCTGTCGAGACCCCGCCGCGTCACGTACACGTGCTTGCCGCCCGCATAGCGCGCCGCCGTGACCTTGCTCCGGCCAAGGGGGTGACCGGTCCTGACGACGCCGACAAAGCGATCCCGAAACAACGCCTGCGTATGGATCTCCGGCCCGGTGGTCGGCGCCACCACGCCGGTTTCGAGATCGAC
The DNA here is from genome assembly GCA_040007975.1 of Betaproteobacteria bacterium. Taxonomy (GTDB): domain Bacteria; phylum Pseudomonadota; class Gammaproteobacteria; order Burkholderiales; family Casimicrobiaceae; genus VBCG01. The sequence continues at coordinate 6,673 of JBDTTY010000053.1, forward strand.
GCCCCCGTCGCGCAGCGCCGTGCTGTCCTGGTCCAGTTTTTGTACAAAGCGCAACCGCACGCGAGGCGCCTCCTTGGTGATGCGAGCAAGCAATCGCGTCCCGAAGTTCTCCACGAAGCCTTCGCGGGTTCGCACGCAAAACGTCCGGACAAGCTGCTGGAGGTCCAACGTGTCCGCGGGCCGCAGGACGCCTTCGGCGTCGTGCACCAGTTGGCCGACTTCGCCGCGTAGCTGCAGCGCCCGCGGGGTGGGAACGAGGCCGCGCCCCGCGCGCACCAGCAGAGGGTCTCCGGTGGTCTTGCGCAGCCGCGCCAGCGCGCGACTCATCGCCGATGGGCTCAATCGCAACCTGCGCGCGGCCCGCGCGACGCTGCCTTCGGCAAGCAACGCATCGAGCGTAAACAGCAAATTGAGATCGGGCTTGGTCATGGTTCAAGCATGCTGCAATCAAGACATGGCGTCAAATGCACTAATGCAATGCAATTCATGCGCCTTCCGCTATCTACGACTTGGCGCTACCTTCATAACAGCGCCGATTTCCGGATCGCTGAAAGGTTTACAAGATGAAGCGCACGATGGTCGGACGTGATGCGGTTGGGGTCGAAGGCGTGGCGCACGCGCCACCGTTGCGGTGGACACTCGCGAGCCTTGGCCTCGCCATGTTGCTGGCGTCGCTCGGCACCAGTATCGCGAATGTTGCCTTGCCGACACTGGCGCAGGCGTTCGCGGCCACCTTCCAGGAAATCCAGTGGGTGGTCCTGGCCTATCTCCTTGCGATCACGACCGCCATCGTCAGTGTCGGGCGGCTGGGCGACCGCATCGGACGCCGACGGCTGTTTCTGGCCGGACTTGTGCTTTTCACGGTGGCCTCGGTCGCGTGCGGCCTCGCGCCGACGCTCGGACTGTTGATCGCAGGGCGTGCGGCGCAGGGTTTCAGCGCCGCGGTCCTGCTGGCCCTCTCGATGGCGCTCGTCGGCGAAGTGGTACCTAAAGCGCGGACCGGCAGCGCGATGGGGTTGCTTGGAACGATGTCCGCGATCGGTACTGCACTCGGTCCATCGCTCGGCGGCGTCCTGATTGCACAACTGGGTTGGCCGGCGATTTTCCTGATCAATCTGGCGCCGGGCATCGTGGCGCTGTTCCTTGCCTACCGCTACCTGCCCGCGGAAGTCGCGCCGGTGAGGGTGGAACGCGGTGGCCTGGACGCAGCGGGTACGCTCGTCATTGCCCTCACGCTTGGCGCATACGCACTCGCGATGACGATCGGGCGCGGCGCGTTCGGGCCTCTCAATCTGATGCTGCTGGGGTTCGCCGTCCTCGGGGCAGCACTATTTGTGTTCGTCGAGACGCGCGCAACGTCACCGTTGATCCGCATGAGCATGTTTCGCAATCGTGCACTGAGCGCCGGCTTCACGATGAGTGCGCTTGTCTCCACAGTACTGATGGCCACACTGGTCGTCGGTCCGTTCTATCTCGCCGGTGCGCTTGGGCTGGACGCGGCGCAGGTCGGGATCGTCATGTCGGTGGGTCCGGCCGTTGTCGTGCTGTCGAGCGTGCCTGCCGGACGCATGGTGGATCGACTGGATGCCCATCGCGTCACGCTTTTCGGGCTTGTCGGCATTGCGAGCGGATGTGCACTATTGGCAGTGCTGCCGACCAGGTTTGGCATTGCGGGTTATCTGGCATCGCTCGTCGTCATCACCGCGGGTTACGCCGTGTTCCAGGCGGCCAACAATACGGCGGTGATGTCCGGCATTGCGCCGGATCAGCGCGGCGTCATTGCCGGCATGCTCAATCTCTCGCGTTATCTTGGGCTTGTCACGGGCGCGTCGGCCATGGGCGCCGTTTTTGCTGTTGGCGCAGGCACGGTCGATATCGCCATTGCGCGTCCCGACGCGATTGCCACCGGCATGCGGATCACCTTTGCCATGGCGGCACTTCTCGGCATCGCTGCGTTGGCCATTGGTGGTGGCATTGCGGTGTGGGGTCAGACACGAGACTAGTGTAGGGTCAGACACGCTTTCATTCGACGCGCTTCCTTTCATTAGCGTATGGCCGAGGCCCCATCGGCATGCGTTCCATCCGCCTGCCGGTGGTGCCCTCGACGGTCCGGCAGAACGCGACGTCGCCGATCGCCCATTCGAAGCGCGAGGCGTCGCGGATCGTCTGCAACATCTTCTGGTCCAGCACGTGTCCAAATGATTGCCGGTAGTGGGCCTGCCGCACAGACGGATCACGTCCAAGCTGCGCGTAGACATCATGCGGCACGATGAGGGCGTCCGTGTCGCCAAGCGCGTTCGCGCGGTAACTCGACCACGGAAAGGCCTCCGGTGTATCGACCATGCCTGCGCGCACCGGGTTCTGCTCGATGTACCGCATGCAGGTGAGCAAATAGGCCTCGCTATCGACCAGCGCCGCCTTGTAGCGACCATCCCAAAGTGTTCCGGTGCGACTATGGACGTGGTTGTACCACCCGACATACCGGCGGCCCAACGACTGAATTGCCCGTGGCATTGACTCGCTGGTCGCCGGGGAAACCAGCAGATGGACATGGTTGGTCATGAGCACATAGGCGTGAATCGCGACACCATGGGTCATTGCGACGTCGGCAAGGCACCGCAAGTAGAAGCGTCGGTCCACGTCACCCTCGAAAATTGCAGCACGGTTGTGGCCGCGCTGGACGACGTGCAGGACCATTCCGGAGAACCAGAAACGAGGTTGGCGAGGCATGGCTCGATCCTGCGCCGCCGGCTGCGCACCGCGCCATCATCCAAATGGCGTGTCTGACTCCACACTTTCCTACAAATGGCGTGTCTGACCCCACACTTTCCTACCCTATCTTGCGGCGTGGGGTCGGACACGAGACTATTCCAAAGGGCGTGTCTGACCCTACACTTGATCCATGCGCAGGCTGACTCGAACCGCATCGTATGTCCTTGCAGGGATTGCCGGGCTGTTGGCTGCCCTGATTGCCTATGCAATGTGGCTGCCGCCCCCGGCCCTGACAGCCCGGCTGGTGGATCGGGTGCGGTTCATCGCCGCGGAACAGATGAAGGTGCGCGCCGACCTGCTCGACCCCGAAGGCGCCACCTTTCGCCACCCGCATGTCTCGATGTTGCGGCGCATTCCCATCCTGTGCGGCGAGGTCAACGAGAAGACGGCGGGCGGCGGCTTTGCCGGGTACAAGCGCTTCCTGTCCGGGTGGATGATTCGACTCTACGAACGTGACATCGGTCGCGCCGAAATGGACCGCGCATGGCAATCGTTGTGTGATGACGACGAGCCGACAAACGAGGCATCGCCGTGACCGCCCATTCGCTGGCGGATGCACTGATCGACGCCGCCCCAACCTCCGGGCACGGTGGCGAGATCCCGTTCTCGCTGTTCGAGGACGACAACGCGCGCCGGTTTTACGCCGCCTTAGGGCTGGGCACGCGCGTGCGCTTTCGGCTGGTCAAGCGTGCGTTGGTGTTGATGATCGTCTCCTACGTCCCGATGGCGCTGCTGGCGCTGGTACAGGGACTCGTCGACACGGCGGCAACGCCCACCAATTTCTTTGCCGATT
>JBDTTY010000054.1:0-10173 GCA_040007975.1 Betaproteobacteria bacterium
GATGGCGGCGTGAAATTCTGGCGCGCCAATGCCGATGCGTTGGCGCGCGCGGAGGCGCGCTATGGCGTACCGCCTGAGATCATCGTCGCGATCATCGGTATCGAAACATTCTACGGGCGCGTCACTGGCTCGTTTCGCGTGATCGATGCGCTGGCCACGCTCGCCTTCGACTATCCGCGTCGTGCGCCATTCTTTCGTGGCGAGCTGAAGGAATTTGTGTTGCTTGCGCAGGAGCAGGGCATCTCGCCACTGACACCCAGGGGTTCGTTTGCCGGCGCGATGGGCTTGCCGCAATTCATGCCGGGCAGCTATCGACGCTACGCGATCGACTTCGATGGCGATGGCCGCGCCGACCTTTGGTCCAGTTCCGCCGATGTAATCGGCAGCGTTGCGCATTATCTGTCGCGGCACGACTGGTTGCCTGGCCAGCCCGTGCTGCTTCCGGCGGCGGTGGCGTCCGACATGCGCGATACCGTGATGCGACGCGTCGACGGCGGGATCAGCGAACGTCGCCCGTTGACGGCATGGGCTGTTGATGGCGTGACTCCGGTGGCGGTGCCCGCCGAGTTTTCTTCTGAGCCCGTGGGACTCCTGTTGCTCGAGGAAAATGGCAGCGGCGATGCCGCCACGAGCCTGTGGATTGCATGCCCCAATTTTTACGTGATCACGCGCTACAACCGCAGCCGGTTGTACGCGTCCGCGGTGTGGTCGCTGGCCGAGCGATTACGCGCGGCGCACTGATCGCGCGCGATCAGGATTTGCACAGCGCGCGTTTCGAGTAGTAGTTGCTGCCGTTAGGCGGGCAATTGCTGCGGCGCAACAGCAGTCTTATACTCGACGTTGGTGTCGATAGGGTCGGCGGCAGGCGAGGTGCCGGCGGGAGATCGGTTCGACGCATCCTGACAATTCATTATGAGTGCCCACGATGTCCGATGCCGAGACCGATCGCGAATTGCCGCTGAAGGAAGACACGCGACTCCTGGGCCGCATCCTGGGTGATGTGCTGCGCACGCAAACGGGCGAGGCGGCTTACGCGCGCGTCGAGGCCATCCGCCAAACGGCCATTCGCTTTCGACGCGCCGAGGCGCAGAACGCGGATAGCGTGCGTGCCGAATTGTCCGGCCTGCTCAATGACTTGACGATTTCCGAGACACTCAATGTGGTGCGTGCGTTTTCGTATTTCTCGCATCTTGCCAATCTGGCCGAGGACGTGCACCAGAATCGCCGCCGCCGCGCCCATCTCCGCGCTGGATCGCCGCCCCAGCAGGGCAGCGTGGCAGGTGCGCTGGCCAAACTCGCCGCTGACGGCGTCGATACCGATGCATTGACCGCATGGCTAAAGCATGCACTCGTGAGTCCGGTGCTGACTGCGCATCCGACCGAGGTGCAGCGCAAGAGCATTCTCGATTGCGAACGTGAGATCGTCCGCCTGTTGACCTGGCGCGATCGCACGTTGCTCACTCCCGACGAGGATGCCGACGTGGAGGCGGGGTTGCGCCGGCAGGTGTTGGCACTGTGGCAAACCGCCATGCTGCGTTTGACCAAGCTGACCGTGCGCGACGAGATCGAAAATGGACTCGCCTATTACCGGTACACGTTTCTGGCCGAAGTGCCGAAGCTGCGCGAAACGCTTGCCAACGGCATCGCGCACACGTTTGGACAAGCGTTGTCCGTGCCGCCCGTGATGCGGATGGGGTCGTGGATCGGAGGTGATAGGGACGGCAATCCGTTGGTGGTTGCGGAGACGCTCGACTTTGCATTGCGCGCGCAGGCCAACGTGGTCTTCGAGCACTACCTCGATGCGGTGCATCGACTGGGCGCAGAGCTGTCGCTGTCGCATCGTCTCGTGACGCCGACGGCCGGGTTGCTTGAGCTAGCAGAAAGCGCGCACGACACCAACCCGCATCGTCAGGACGAGCCCTATCGACAAGCGCTGACCGGCATCTACGCGCGGCTGGCCGCAACCGCCGTCGCGCGGGGCGCACGTGCGCCGGCCCGCGTGCCCTATGCGGTGTTGCCGCCCTATGTTGCCGCAACCGAATTGCAGTCTGATCTCGAGGTCATCCGCGACTCGCTCGCCACGCATGGCGCTGCGCCGCTGGCGGCGCAACGACTGTCGCCGTTGATACGCGCCGTCGAAGTGTTCGGCTTCCATCTCGCGTCGATCGATGTGCGCCAAAACGCTGACGTTCACGAAAAAGTCATTGCCGAACTACTGCATCGCGCCGATCTGGCGCCTGACTATCTGGCGCTATCCGAGGCTGAGCGCGTGACCTTGCTGTGCCGAGAACTCGCAACGCCGCGGCCGCTGTATTCGCCACACCTCGATTACGACGAGCGCACGATGTCAGAATTGGCCATTTTGCGCACCGCGGCGACAGCGCATCGCGATTATGGACGCATGGCGGTGCCCAATTACGTGATCTCCAAATGCGAGTCGGTGTCGGATCTGCTTGAAGTGGGGATCCTGCTCAAAGAGGTGGGACTGCTGCGGGGTGACCGGCTCGCCGTCAACATCGTCCCGCTGTTCGAAACCATCGACGATCTGACCGATTGCGGCGCAATCATGGGCGCCGCATTTGCGCTGCCGCAGTATCGCCGTTGGCTCGCTGACCGCGACGAATGGCAGGAAGTGATGCTGGGCTATTCGGACAGCAACAAGGATGGCGGCTATCTCACCGCGAATTGGGCGCTCTATCGGGCCGAGATGCGACTTGTCACCGTGTTTGCACAACACGGCGTCAAATTGCGGTTGTTCCACGGTCGTGGCGGGACGGTGGGGCGCGGCGGCGGTCCGACCTACGAGGCGATCCTGGCCCAACCCGCCGGTAGCGTCACCGGTGGTCTGCGAGTGACTGAACAAGGCGAGATCATCGCCAGCAAATATTCGGATCCGGAATTGGGCCGTCGCAATCTCGAAGCGCTGGTGGCCGCGACGATGGAGGCGAGCCTCGCCGACGCGGAGCAATTGGGGGATCGCGGGGCGGTGTATCACGCCGCGATGGACGAGCTTTCCGGACTCGCGTTCAACGCCTATCGCGCGTTGGTGTATGACACGCCGGTATTCAATGCATACTTTCGCGGAACCACCCCCATAGCCGAGATTGCCGAACTCAATATCGGCAGCCGCCCTGCATCGCGAACGGCGTCACCACGTATCGAAGACCTGCGCGCCATTCCCTGGGTGTTCAGTTGGGGTCAATGTCGGCTGATGTTGCCCGGCTGGTTCGGCTTCGGCACAGCCATCTCGCGATGGCTCAGGCAGCGGCCTGATGGCGCCGCGTTGCTGACGGAAATGCACGAGCGCTGGCCCTTCTTTCGCAGCGTGCTATCCAACATGTCGATGGTGTTGACGAAGACGGATCTGGCGGTGGCGTCCCGCTACGCCGAATTGGTGGCGGACCCTGCCGTGCGCGTGCCGGTATTCGGGCGCATTACCGAAGAGCACGCGGCGACTGTACGCGCGTTGTTGGCGATTACGGGCCGCGTCGATCTCGACGACGTCAACCGGCCATTGGCGCGCAGCATCCGCGATCGCATCCCGTATCTCGATCCACTCAACCATCTGCAGGTTGAACTGCTGCGACGCTATCGCGCGGGCCAGACGGACGAGCGCACCAAACGCGCGATCCATTTGACGATCAATGGATTGTCGGCGGGGTTGCGCAACAGCGGGTGAGCGCGCGGCGTGATGTATAGCGCTGGTAGGCGAGGCTTCAGTCTCGCGTGGGCGGCGAGAATCAACTTCGGGGGTGCGGTTCACCACCCACGCTGTATGACATCCAATGCATAGTGCTGGTAGGCGAGGCTTCAGGCTCGCCCGAACGACGCAACGAGGCTGAAGTCTCGACTACAGCCCATGCCGCGAGGCTGACACCTCACCTCCGAGTTGGGGTCGGTACGGCGATCCAAATACGAATGGTTCGCATTTGTATTGACATCCACGACGCGGGCCGCTAAGCTCGACGATCTTCATTACCTTGTTCAGGATCGATCGTGTCGAATCGCATTGCTCGCGTCATTTGTGCCATCGCGCTACACATGACCATCGCTGCAACCGCCTTTGCGGCGGACGAGCCCGTTCTCAATCTTTACTCCGCGCGTCACTACCAGACCGACGAAGCGCTCTACGCTGACTTCACCAAGGCCACCGGCATCAAGATCAACCGCATTGAAGCGGGGGACGAGCAGCTCGTGGAGCGGCTGAAGACCGAAGGCGCGGCTAGTCCGGCTGACGTGCTGCTGATCGTCGATGCGGCGCGCTTATGGCAGGTGCAGCAACTGGGCATGTTTGCGCCTGTCAAATCGACTGTGCTGGAGGAGCGGGTCCCGGCCAAATATCGCGACCCGGACGGCAACTGGTATGGCTTTTCTTATCGCGCCCGCGTGATCGTCTATAACAAGAGCATGGTCAACCCTGCTGACGTCGCAAGCTACGAAGCGCTGGCTGATCCCAAGAACAAGGGCAAGATCTGCACGCGGTCGGGCAGCCATCCTTACAACTTGTCGCTGATCGGGTCTGAAATTGCACATCTCGGACCCGCCAGGGCCGAGGCGTGGGCCAAAGGCGTCGTCGCCAATATGGCGCGCATGCCCAAAGGTGGTGACACCGACCAGATCAAGGCTGTGGCAGCCGGCGAATGCGCGGTTGCGCTCAGCAACACCTACTATTACGCGCGCCTGATGCGTTCGACCAAGCCGGAAGACCGCGAGATTGTCGCGAAGACCGGCGTGATCTGGCCGGACCAAGCGGGCAACGGCACGCACGTCAATATTTCCGGCGCCGGCTTGATGAAGTACGCCCCGCACAAGGAAAACGCGATCAAGTTTCTCGAGTATCTGGCCAGCAATAATGCGCAACGCTATTTTGCCGACGGCAACAACGAGTGGCCGGTGGTGACGTCGGCGGCCGTCGCCAATCCCGCGTTGGATGCGCTGGGTAAATTCAAGATAGATCCGTTACCGATCTCGACGTTGGGCAAGAACACCGCCGACGCGCAGCGCCTGGCCGATCGCTCGGGCTGGAAGTAACGCGCCTTAGGTGTGCACCGCGCGATGTTGGGCGCGGATAACCGGCTACACCGATAACTCGACGCGGCCCGGCAGCGCTGGGCCGCGCGATGGCTGAACGAGGCCTCGGCGCGTCATGCGCGCCAGGATCAGGATCGGGACGAGACCCACCACCACGATGGCGAGCGAGGGCAGGGCAGCCTCGGCCAATCGTTCGTCCTTGGCCAGCAGATAGGTCTGCGTCGCCAGCGTATTGAAATTGAACGGTCGCAGCATCAGCGTCGCGGGTAGTTCCTTCATCACATCGACGAACACCAGCAGCAGCGCCGCCGAGCCACTGCGGGCAAGCAGTGGAGCATGCACACGCAGCAACGTGCCCCAAGCGCCGGCACCGAGACTGCGTGCCGCGGCGTCCATCGCTGGTGTGATCCGTGCAAAGCCGGGCTCGATCGCATTCCAGCTGACCGCGAAATAGCGCACGACATACGCGTACAGCAACGCGACCAGCGTTCCGGTCAGCAATAGCGTGGTTGGGCGTCCGGTGTTGTCGCGCATCCAGGACACAAGCACGTTGTCGAGTGCGCCGAGTGGGAGCAAAACGCCGATGGCCAGCACTGTTCCCGGCACGGCGTAGCCCAGCGTCAATAGACGACTGCTGGCTTGCGTCAAGCGCCCCGGTGCCAAGCGCACTGCGTATGCCACCAGCGTGGCTGTGATGACCGCAATGACCGCAGCCATCAGCGCAACGCGCAAACTGTTCCACGCCCATTCCGGAAAGCGTGTCGACCACACGATCTCGGTCTCGCCGAGCAGCAGTCGCAGCAGCAGTAGCACCGGCAACACGAACCCGAGCAACAGCGGGATCGCGCAGAAACTTGTGGCGGCCGCAGCGCGCATGCCGGCCAGCCGCGCCGGCGGTTGGCGCTCCACATTTCTGCCTCGGGCACCGCCTGACGTGCGCGCCGCACCGCGCGAGGCGCGTTCGAGCGCGATGGCGCCCACGACAAACACCAGCAACATCACCGCCAGTTGCGAGGCCGCCGTGCGATCACCCAGCGAAAACCACGCGCGGTACATGCCCGTTGTAAAGGTGTCGACCGCGAAATACGCGACGGTGCCGTAGTCCGCCAATGTTTCCATCAATGCAAGTGCAATGCCGCCTGCAATTGCCGGCCGCGCCAGCGGCATTTCCACGCGCCAGAACGCGCTCCGGCGATCGAGACCCAACGTGCGCGCAGCTTCGATCAGCGCCGGTGGACGCTCGAGAAACGCCGTGCGTGCCAACAGAAACACATAAGGATAGAGCGCGAATATGAACATCAATGCCGCGCCGGGCAGTGTGCGCACGTCCGGAAACCAGTAGTCGGCGCGCGTCCAGCCAAACGCATGTCGCAACGCTGTCTGCAACGGACCCGCGTATTGCAGAAAATCGGTGTACGCGTACGCCATCACGAAGGAGGGCATCGCCAGCGGCAGCAACAACGCCCATGCCAACATATCGCTGCCCGGAAAGCGGTGCCGCGCGATCAGCCAGCCCGCGGCAGTACCACCAACACCCACGCCCAATCCGACCAGGACCACCAACGCCAACGTGTTGTACACATAGTCGGGCAGGACCGAGGAGGCCAAATGCGCCCAGGTCGCGCCGGCACCCCATGTGGCGGCACGCACCACGATGGCCGCGACCGGCAAGACCGCCAGCATTGCGAGCAGGACCGCCAATGCTGTGAAACTGCGTCTATTAGACTGCATGGGACGCCGCACGCCGCGTGGCAGCTCGCCCGGCGCAGGCAGAATGGTTCGCGTTACGCATCGCCGCATTATAGGATGCGCATACGCGCCCCGATGCCGGCCGCTCCGCGCGAAATGCGCGGGTTATAATTTTGCAGGTTGCGCCGGCATGGGCATTGCGCGGACCCCTTACCGGATGTTGCCTCCTGATGCGGATCCTGATTTCGAACGACGATGGCTACTTCGCGCCCGGTATCGAGCGATTGGCGGCAGCGCTTGCGGAGCATGCGGAGATCACCGTCGTGGCGCCCGAGCGCGACCGCAGCGGCGCGTCCAACTCGCTTACGCTCGATCGACCGCTCTCTGTGCGGCATGCGCCCAACGGCTTCATGTTCGTCAACGGCACGCCCACGGATTGCGTCCATCTTGCCGTGACGGGATTGCTGGACGATCTGCCGGACATGGTGATCTCGGGCATCAATCTGGGTGCCAACATGGGTGACGACACCATTTACTCGGGCACCGTTGCCGCCGCCACCGAGGGGTTCTTGCTGGGCATTCCGTCGGTGGCTATTTCGCTGGCTTCCAAAACCGGTCAACACTTTGACACGGCGGCGCAAATCGCCGTCGACATCGTCAAACGCCATATGCGTTCCCCGGCGGGCGCGTGGCTGCTCAACGTCAATGTTCCGGATATTCCGTCGAGCGCGATCAAGGGTGTCGTGGTCACCCGCCTTGGCCGCCGACACAGGGCCGAATCGGTGATTCGCAGCCAAAATCCGCGTGGCGAAACCGTTTACTGGGTCGGTTCTGCCGGTGCGGCGGCCGATGCCGGTGAAGGAACGGATTTTTACGCCGTCGGCACCGACCACGTATCGGTCACGCCGCTGCAGATCGATCTTTCTCATCGCGAACGCATGCCGGAAGTTGTCGGCTGGTTCGCGCGCTGACGCGGCGGCGCGCTGGCGATGGGGACGCCGGGAGACCGTGACCGACAACGCGCCGGCATCGGCATGACGTCGGTGCGCACGCGCACGCGGATGGTCGAGCGGATGCGCGAGCAGGGCATCAAGGACGAGTCCGTGCTGGCCGCGATGACCGAAGTCCCGCGACACGTGTTTGTCGACGAGGCGCTGGCCATTCGCGCCTATGACGACGTGCCTTTGCCGATCGGACACGGCCAGACCATTTCACAACCGTGGGTCGTTGCACGCATGACCGAACTCGCGCGCAACGGTCGCGAACTTGGAGACGTGCTGGAGATCGGCACAGGTTGCGGCTATCAGACCGCGATTTTGGCTGGCGTCGCGCGGCATGTGTACAGCGTCGAACGTATCGGCGCGCTGGTGGCGAAGGCCCGTCGCCATCTGCAATCGTTGAAGCTCAGGAATGTTTCGCTGAAGCACGGCGATGGTAGCCACGACCTTGGTGAACCGCTGGCCGTCGATGCCATCGTGATCACGGCGGCGGCCACGCAGATTCCGACACCACTGCTGCGCTACCTCAATCCGGGTGGACGCATGGTGCTGCCGCTGGCGCAAGCAGGCGCAGCGCGCGGCACGCAACGGCTGACCGTTCTCGAGTTGGCGCCCACCGGTCTCAAGGAGATCACGCTCGATGCGGTAAGATTTGTGCCGCTGTTGTCCGGACTCGCGTGAACGTTTGGACATTCTTTGTGGTCGATAGCTAATGCCCCACTACGTTTTCCAATTTGCGCAATGGCCTGCGCTGTGGCGCGGTCTAGTACTTGCATGCCTTGCGCTGGTCATCGCCGGCTGTGCGTCGCGTACGCGCGCGCCGGTGGAGGATCGCGCCGCGCCGCCGCGCCCCGGCGTCGTTGCCCCGGCCTTAGCCCCACCACCGACGACCGCGACGCCTGACGACGACTGGCGTCCGCCGACCTACACGGTCAAACGCGGCGACACGCTGTATCAGGTCGCGCTGGATCATGGCCTTGATTACCGCGAGATTGCCGCGTGGAACAATCTCGAAAACATCAATCTGATTCGCGTTGGGCAGGTGCTGCGGCTGACCGCACCTGCCGATGCGTCCACGACCGCGTCAGCGTCAGGCGTCGTCACGGCTCCGCTCAAGCCAGTGCCGGCAGTCACGGAAAGCAAGCCGGCACCCGGCGCATCGTCGGCCGCACCTGCGGGCGCGCGCAACACCGACAATTTCAAATCGTCACCCAAGGCCGTCAAGGAACTCTATTCCGAGCAGGCGCTGCGCGACGTGGCCAAGGGACCACTGCCTGACGTTGTCGCGACGGCGCCACCCACGGTGGTGCCGCGTGTCGAACCCAAGGCGGAATTGCCTCATGTTGCGCCCGCTGATGTAAGCGATGACGACAAGGTGGATTGGGTGTGGCCGGCCAAAGGCAAGGTCGTCGGCAGTTTTTCGGAATCGGCCAATCTCAAGGGCATCGACATTGCGGGCAATGCCGGCGCACCGGTGCTGGCCAGCGCGGGCGGAACGGTCGTATATGCCGGTACCGGTCTTCGCGGCTACGGCAAGCTCATCATCATCAAGCACAACAAGACGTACCTTTCCGCGTACGCCCACAACCGCGAAATTCTGGTCAAGGAAGGCGAACAGGTCACGCGTGGGCAAAAGATTGCGGAAATGGGCAACACCGACACCACCGATGTAAAGCTGCATTTCGAGATCCGGCGTTTGGGCAAGCCGATGGATCCGACGCGCTTTCTGCCGCCGGCCTGAGCGCACGTACGAAGCTGCGCGTCACAACGGCATGGTTGCCCCGAAACGCGCGCCAAAGGACGACGAACTGCCGGTGGATGCGGCACAGGTACCGCCACCGGACCAATGGTCTGGACACTTGCCGCTGGACGAGCCACCGCGCGGATTGTCCGGCGATTTCGTCACTGATCTCACGCAGCTCTACCTCAACGATGTCGGACAACATGCGTTGCTGACGCCGGCCGAGGAACTCGCCCATGCGCGCGCCGCGCGCTCCGGTGATTTCGCGGCCCGGCAGGTGATGATCGAGCGCAATCTGCGACTGGTCGTCAGCATTGCACGACACTATTTGCATCGTGGTCTCGCGTTGCCGGACCTGATCGAGGAAGGTAATCTCGGACTCATACACGCGATTGAGAAATTCGATCCGGAACGCGGCTTCCGCTTTTCGACCTACGCCACATGGTGGGTCCGCCAATCAATCGAACGCGCGATCATGAATCAGTCACGTACGATTCGGCTGCCGGCGCATGTCGTCAAGGAATTGAACGTCGTGCTGCGCGCGTTGCGGCATCTCGAAACGCATGCGCCGGCCGATGGGCGAGACACGTCGCTCGATGACGTTGCACATCTGCTTGGCAAGCCGCGCGCCGATGTCGAACGATTGCTGCGCCATCAGGAGCATGTGCTGTCGCTGGACGCGCCTCTCGATGGCGATTCGGGATACACGATCGC
>JBDTTY010000055.1:0-10166 GCA_040007975.1 Betaproteobacteria bacterium
ATCTCGTCGGCTTCAAGTTGCGCGTCCCGGAAAACGATGTCTTCAAGGCGATGGCTGAGGCATGGGGCGCACGCCCCACCCCGATGAATTTTGGTGAGCTATATCTCGCGTTAAAGCAAGGCACCGTGGATGGTCAGGAAAATCCGCTGCCCACGATCAAGTCGGGCAAGTTTGATGAAGTGCAGAAATATCTGGTGCTGACCGCCCACATCATCACGCCGCGCCTCGTGGTTGTGAACGAAGGCTTCTGGAAGGCGTTGAAGCCTGCTGATCAAAAGATCATTCAGGACGCGGTCGACGCCGGCATCATTTGGCAAAACGCCGAACTCGTGCGGCAGGAGAAGGAACTGGTCGAAACGTTCAAGGCCGCCGGCATGACGGTGGTGCCCGTGGACATCGACGCTTTCCGCAAACCGGTGGTGGCCGCAGTCGTGCCGAAATTCGAAGCGCGCTGGGGCAAGGGTACGTACGAGAAGCTGCAGGAAATGAAGTGACGGCGCGCTCGTCTACGGGGGACGCTCGTTCCCCGCAGCGGGCGCGGATCATCGTCGGCGTGACCTTGCCCGCGCGGCACCGCCGATGAACGCATTGCGCCGCTTTGCCGAGCGCGCCATCGACGTGGCCGCCATCGTCGTGTTCGTCGCCATCTTCGGCTGCGTGATCGGGCAGGTCGTCTTGCGCTATGTCTTCAACAATCCGATGACTTGGAGCGAGGAACTCGCGCGCTACCTTTTCATCTGGTGTTCGTTTCTGGGATGGATCATCGCATCGCGTCGGCACGGCCATCTTGCGATGTCCTACGTGGCCGAGCGCCTGCCGCCACGCGCGCAGGCGCTGCTGTCCGCCGTGATCGCTCTGGCCACGCTGCTGTTCGCGTGGATTCTCGGCAGTCGCGGGATGAAGCTCGTGACAAATAACTGGGATATCGAAAACGTGGCGGTGCCCTTCACGCTCGGCATGGTCTACCTGATCGTACCGCTGGCCTCGGTAGCCATCGCGGCCTATGCCGGCGCGGGGTTGGTCGACAGCGTCCGCAAGTTGCGATACGGAACATGACGGAAGCGTTTGCATGATCACCACGATGCTCGTAATTCTCGCTGTGTGGTTTGTCGTGCTCTTTCTCGGCCCGCCGATCTGGCTGGCGATGGGGCTCGCCGGTTGGGCATTTCTGCAGATCGCGGGCATTCCCGACATCGCGCTTGCACAGCGCATCGCCAAATCGGCGGATTCGTTTCCGCTGCTTGCAGCACCGCTGTTCATCCTGATGGGCAACATCATGAACAGCGCGGGCATCACGCAGCGCATCTTCCGTTTCGCCACTGTGTGCGTCGGATGGATGCGCGGCGGCTTGTGTCACGCCAACATCGTTGCCAGCGTGTTCTTTGCGGGCACCTCGGGCTCGGCCGTCGCCGATGCGGGGGGGCTTGGCACGATCGAAATCCAGGCGATGGTTGATGAAGGTTATTCGCCCGATCTTGCCGCGGCCGTTACCGCGTCGTCCGCCACCATCGGGCCGATCATTCCGCCGTCGTTGCCGATGATCATCTACGGTGTTTCGGCCGAAGCGTCGATCGGTGCACTGTTTATCGCCGGCGTGATTCCAGGCGTGCTGATGGCAGGCGCATTGATGTTGATGGTGCGGGCCATCGCCATTCGCCTCAAATTGCCGCGACATCCGTTTCCCGGCTTCGGTGACCTGTGGCGTGCATTGCGGGAGGCGTTCTGGGCCTTGTTGACGCCGCTTATCCTGTTTGCAGGTCTATTCGGCGGCGTGTTCACGCCGACCGAGGCGGCGGCAATAGCGGTGGCTTACGCGTTGGTGCTGGGACTCGCGATCTATCGTGAATTCGAACTCGCCGATTTGCCCAAGATCATTCTCGACACGGTGGAAACCACCGGCGTCGTCATGGCGCTGGTGATGACCGCGTCGCTGATGGCGTACTGCCTGTCACTGTCGCAGGTGCCGCAAGCCGCTGGCGCCTTTCTCACCGGACTCACCGACAGTCCGCTGGTCTACCTGATGATTGTCAACGTGATCCTGTTGGTCGTTGGCTGCTTCATGGAGGCCATCGCGGCGATGTTGATCCTGGTGCCGATTCTGGTGCCCACCGCGATGAAGCTCGGCATCGATCCCACGCAATTCGGACTGATTTTCGTGCTGAATTTGATGATCGGCACGATCACACCTCCGGTGGGCATTGTGCTGTACGTCACCGCCAAGGTGGCTGGCATTTCGTTCGAACGCGTCACGCGCGCGACGATGCCGTTTCTGGTGCCACTGCTGGTCGTGCTGGCCGCCATTACCGTATGGCCGCCGTTGACGACCTGGCTGCCGCGCGTCGTTCTCGGGCGCTGACCCCAAAAGCTTGGGCGTTTTGATGGGTTGTTGACGTGCACGCCAACACTTCTTGTATACTAGCATATAAGTTTGTTTTTCCGGCCTCCCATGTCCGTCCCAAGCCCGCTGACTGCCCCAATTTCCCTTGCCGACCGGCGTCGTGGCGCGGCCGGTGTGGCCTATGCGTGGCTGCGGGCCGAAATCTTGTCGGGGCGGATGCGGCCGGCCCAAGCGCTCTCCGAAAACGAGGTGGCACAACACCTGGGCATGAGCCGTACGCCGGTGCGCGAAGCCATCATCCGGCTCGAGAGTGAGGGCTTGCTAACCGTGCGTCCCCAGGTAGGCACGGAAGTCGCACCCATAGACGTTGACGCTGTAGCCGACGGCCAGTTCGTCCGCGAGGCCCTCGAATGCCGGACGGTGGCACTTGCTGCCAACGCCGTCACCCCGGCCGACGCCGCCGAATTGCGGGCAATGCTGGACGAGCAGGCCCGCGTGGCCGCGCTGGGCGACCACGCCGCCTTTGTCCCGCTTGACGACGGCATGCATCAGAAGTTGGTGGCCATGGCCGGGCGGCCACGGGTGTGGCGCGCGGTGGAGGACGTGAAGGCGCAGCTCGACCGGGTGCGCTTTCTGTCACTGGAAGACCCCGCGTGGCTTGCCACCATTCATCAGCAACATGAGGAGATCGTGCTTCGCGTGATCGCCGGCGATGCCGAGGGCGCCGCTGCTGCGATGTCCCGCCATTTACGTGCCGTTTTTGCGTCGATCGCCACGATCGCCCAAACGCGCCCCGAATATTTTCGCAACGCGCCCGTTTTGCCGGAAGACCGGCGCGAAGAACCCTGACCGGCCTGGAGGAGATTGGATGAAAACGCTGTCCCGCTGGATGACCCCGCTACTACTGACGCTGGCCGCTTTCACGGCGCCCGCTTATGCGCAAACCGTGCTCAACGTGAACACGGCATTGACCACCGACGACCCCATGTACGCCGGCCTCGAACGGATGAAGGCCGCCGTCGACAAACGCAGCGCCGGCAAGCTCACCATCCGCATCTATCCCGGCTCGCAGTTGGGCAAGGACGAGGACGTGTTGGAGCAGGCGCGTGCCGGCGCCAACGTGGCCGTACTGGTCGATGGCGGGCGGCTGGCGCCGTTCGTGAAGGAATTCGGGATCATGGGCGCGCCCTATCTCGTCGACAACTTCGAGCAGGTGTTGAAGCTGACCTCGTCACCGCTGTTCAAGGGCTGGGTCGTCAAGCTGCGCGATGCGGCCAGCCTGCAAGTGCTGGCCTTTGACTGGTTTCAAGGCCATCGCCACCTGCTGACCAACACGCCGGTCAAGGTCCCGGCGGACCTGAAGGGTGTGCGTATGCGCACGCCGGGCGCGCCCGTATGGCTGGAGACCGTGCGCGCCATGGGTGCCACGCCCACCGGCATGCCTTGGACTGAGGTCTACTCGGCACTGCAGACCAAGGTGATCGACGGCGCCGAGGCCCAGTTCCCCGCGGTTTACGGCGCGCGGCTCTACGAAGTGATCAAAGTGATCACGAAGACCGAGCACATCTATCTCCTCACCGGCATCGTCACGTCGCGCACCTGGTTCGACAAACTTCCGGCCGACCAGCAGGCAATCCTGCTGGAAGAGTCGGTGGCCGCCGGCAAGTGGGCGTCGGAAAAGACGATCGAATCGCTCGCCGACTACGAGAAGAAGTTGCGCGAAAAGGGTGTGTCCATCGTCGAAATAGACAAGACGCCGTTCCGCAACGCCACCGCAGGTGTGTACGCCACGCTGGGTTACACCGACCTTCGCGTCGAGGTCAACAAGGCGCTCGGAAAGTAGATCGCGATGACCGGTTTCTACGCGGCGCTCGCGCGCGCCGAGGATATCGTCGCGCGCGCGTGCCTCGCCGGATGTTCGGCGCTGGTCTTTGTGGCCGCCGTCAGTCGCGCCTTTGGCGCTCCGGTGCTGTGGGCAATCGACATCGCGATGCTGCTGTTCATCTGGTGCGCGTTCCTGGGCGCTGACGCAGCGCTGCGGGCGCGGCAGCACATCATCATCGACATCATCGTGCGGCTGTTTCCGCAGCGCGTGCAGCGGGTGCTGCTGATCGTGCACTGGACGGTGATCGTGGCGTTCCTGCTGACGCTCGTCGGTCTCGGCATCCAGTTGACGCTGTTGAATGTGCAACGGCCGATGGGCGACACGGAGATTTCCTACGCGTATGTCACCGCCGCAGTGCCGGCTGGCGCGTTGCTGATGGCCATTACCGCGGCGCGACAGCTCCTCGAATTTTGGCGTGACAAAAGTGTTGCCTTCGGTAGCGGCGAAAGCGCGCTATGACCATCGGCCTCACGATATTCTTTCTGGTGCTGATGCTTCTTGGCATGCCGGTGGCGTTTTCGGTCGGCGTGGCGAGCCTGACCTTCTTTATCGCCTCGGACACCATTCCCGCGCAAATCGGCGTGCAGCGCATCGCCTCGGCGACGCAGTCGTTTCCGCTGCTGGCGGTACCACTCTTCGTGTTCGCCGGCAATCTGATGAACGCTTCAGGCATCACGGATCGCATCATCACGCTGGCCACGGTGATGACCGGCTGGATAACGGGTGGTCTTGCGCAGGTAGCCATCGTGGTGTCGGCGCTGATGGGCGGCGTATCGGGTTCGGCAGTTGCCGATGCGGCGATGGAGGCGCGCATCCTCGGCCCCGCGATGCTGCAGCAGGGTTTCTCGCGCGGCTTCTCGGCGGCAGTGATCGCGGTGGGTTCGCTGATCACGGCGACCATTCCGCCGTCGATCGGCCTCATCCTCTACGGCTTTTTGGGCAACGTCTCCATCGGCAAGCTCTTCATCGGCGGCGTGGTCCCGGGCCTGCTGATGACGATCATCCTGATGGGCACGACGTACCTCATCGCGACCAAGCGCGGCTACAAACCCGCCAGCAAGAAGTTTCCCGGCTTTCTCGAACTGCTGCGCGAGTTGAATCACAGCAAGTGGGCGCTGCTTTTCCCGGTGTTTCTCGTAATCGGCATCCGTTTCGGCATCTTCACGCCTTCCGAGGTCGGCGCCTTCGCTGTCGTCTACGCGGTCATCGTGGGCGTGTTCGCCTACCGACAATTGAGCTGGGCGAAATTCAACGAGGCGCTGCGCCACAGCATTCACGACATCGGAATGATCATGTTGATCATCATGCTCTCGGCGATGATCGGCTATGTCATTTCACTGGAGCAGGTGCCGGCCCACGCTGCCGAATGGATCGTTGGCGTCACGCAGAACCAGGACCTGCTGTTGACGATGCTGGTGATCTTTATCCTGCTGCTCGGCATGTTCCTCGAAAGCACGGTGATCGTGCTGCTGTTGACGCCCATTCTCGTGCCCATCGTCGTCAAAGCGGGTATCGACCCTGTTCACTTCGGGCTGGTGATGATGACGGCCACCACGCTCGGTGGGATGACGCCACCGGTGGGTGTCGCCATGTTCACCGTATGCGGACTGTTGAAAACGCCGATTGACGAGTACACCAAGGAGGCCCTACCCCTGCTCGCCGCGGTGATCGCGCTCATCTTCACCATGGCCTTCATTCCGCAGATCGTGCTTTTTCTGCCGAACCTGCTGATGTGATGGCGAGAGCTACAGGCGAGGCTTCAGCCTCGCGGGTATATCGTGGCATCGAACCTGCGAGGCTGAAGCCTCGCCTAGAGCTTCTCGCGTGACTGGTAGAATTCTCGATGGTCGGCGTGCAACGCCGCCACGCTCCACTCCTTGGATTTTGTCTCCGGATTCCTGAAATGCCCACGACCATCGCCGCGATTCGCGCCACGCCCGTTACCGTGCCTCTCGAGGCCCCGCTGCAACACAGCAACGGCGCGCATTGGGGCCGGTTTGTACGCACCATCGTCGAGCTCGAAACCAGCGATGGCTACGTGGGTCTCGGCGAAATGGGCGGTGGTGGCGAAGATGCCACGCGTGCTTTTGCGGGCCTTGCAACCTACCTCGCGGGGCACGATGTCTTTGCGCTCGAAGCGATGCGACTCAAGGTTTGCAATCCTACGGCGAGTCTCTACAACAACCGCACGCAATTGCACGCCGCGCTGGAATTTGCGTGTCTCGACATCATCGGTCAGAAGCTGGGCGTACCAGTCCACGCGATCCTTGGCGGCAAGCTGCGCAACGTGGTCGAGTTCGCGAGTTACCTGTTTTTCCGCTACGCCGATCCTATTACCGGTCATGGCGAAGTCCGCACGCCGGAGCAGCTCGTCGCCAACGCGTTGGCACTGAAGGCCGAGCACGGATTCACGTCACACAAATTGAAGGGCGGTGTGTATCCGCCCATGCACGAGCTCGAATGCTATCGCGCGATAGCCGCGGCGCTGCCCGGCGAACGCTTTCGCTACGACCCCAATAGTGCGCTGTCGTTGGCGGACGCGATCGCCTTTGGCAACAACATTCTCGACATCCGCAATGACTACTTCGAGGACCCGGTATGGGGCATGCCGCAATTGAAGCGGCTGAAGGAATTTGTGCCGCTGCCGATTGCCACCAACACGGTCGTGGTCAATTTCGAGCAGCTTGCCAGCAACATTCAGTCCGGCGCCGTCGATGTGATCCTTCTCGACACGACGTTTTGGGGCGGCATCCGGCCATGCATCAAGGCGGCCGGCGTCTGCGAAACGATGGGCCTGGGCGTGGCCGTGCACAGTTCCGGCGAACTCGGCATCCAGTTGGCGTCGATGCTGCACATGGGCGCCGTGGTGCCCAATCTCGGCTATGCCGCCGACGCACACTACCATCATCTGACCGATGACGTGATTGTCGGTGGCAAGATGCGCTACGTCGACGGTGCCATCGCCGTGCCCGACACCCCCGGGCTTGGCGTGCAGCTCGACCGTGCCAAACTTGCGCAATATCACGAGCTGTACCGCGAGTTGGGCGGTTATCCCTATGATCGCGATCCGGGACGCCCCGGCTGGTTTTCGCATGTACCGAACAGCAACTGGGCAGATCCGGCGGTGTCGCTGCGACCTCTGCTACGTTGAATCAAGCATCGAATAACGGAGGAATGACGATGGCAGGACGACTTGCAGGCAAAACCGCACTGATCACCGCCGCGGGCCAGGGCATCGGCTTTGCCAGTGCCATGCAGATGGCACAGGCGGGCGCCACGGTGTATGCGACGGATGTCAACGCGAAGCTGCTCGACCAATTCAACGGCGTGGCCAATGTGGTCGCGCGACCACTCGACGTGCTGGACGACACCGCCGTGCGGGCAATGATTGGTGAGTTGCCACCACTCGATGTGCTGTTCAATTGCGCGGGCTATGTCCACCACGGCACGGTGCTGGATTGCAAGGACAAGGACTGGGATTTCAGTTTCAATCTCAATGTGCGCGCGATGTACATCGCCATTCAGGCCGCGGTGCCCAAGATGCTCGACAAGCATCAGCGCGAGGGCACCTGGGCATCGATCATCAACATGGCCTCGGTGGCCGGCTCGATCAAAGGCATTCCCAATCGGTTTGTGTACGGCGCCAGCAAGGCGGCAGTCGTCGGATTGACCAAAGCCGTCGCCGCCGACTATGTGCAGAAGGGCATCCGCTGCAACGGCATCGCGCCGGGCACCGTCGACACGCCGTCGCTGGCTGATCGCATCAACGCTTTCGCCGATCCCGTCGAAGCGCGCAAGATGTTCATTGCGAGGCAACCGATGGGACGTCTCGCCAAGGCGGAGGAGATCGCACCGATCGTCGTCTTCCTTGCTTCTGACGAATCCGCATTTGCCACCGGCCAGATTTTCTCGGTCGACGGCGGCATGACCATTTGAAACTTTTCGTGGAACCGAGCCGGCGCTGCCGACTCGACTTTGAAATATTTGATTGTCGCTAACCCGGAGAGATAAATGAAACTCGTTCGCTATGGTCCCGCTGGCAAGGAAAAACCCGGCCTGATCGACGCTGATGGCAAGCTGCGCGACCTGTCGAAAAAGGTCAAGGACATCAACGGCGATTCGCTCACGACCGCCGAACTCGCAAAGCTGAAAAAACTCGACGTGAAAAAGCTGCCGCTGGTCAAAGGCAAGCCGCGTCTTGGCTCCTGCGTGGCGAAGCCGTCGCAGTTCATCGCGATCGGCCTCAACTTCATTGATCACGCGAAGGAAACGGGCTCGCCGATTCCGGAAAATCCGATCGTCTTCTTCAAGTCGCCGGGTTGCATGGTCGGTCCCAACGACAACGTTATGGTGCCGCGGAACTCGACGCAGCTCGATTGGGAAGTGGAGCTCGGCATCGTGATCGGTCGCAAGGCAAGCTACGTCGACAAGAAAGACGCACTCAAATATGTCGCCGGCTATTGCCTGATCAACGACGTGTCGGAACGCGACTTTCAGTTGAAGAAGGGCGCCTCGCAATGGGCGAAGGGCAAGGGCTGCGATACCTTCGGCCCGACCGGACCGTGGATGGTCACGCGGGACGAAATCAAGGACGTGCAAAACCTCGACATGTGGCTCGACGTCAACGGCGTGCGTAAACAGACCGGCAGTACCAAGACGATGATTTTCGACGTCGCCGACGTGGTTGCCGATGTGTCGCAGTACATGACGCTGCTGCCGGGTGACGTGATCACCACCGGCACGCCGCCCGGCGTGGGTATGGGCATGAAGCCGCCGCAGTGGCTGAAGGCCGGTGATGTCATCACGCTTGGCATCGCGGGCTTGGGCGAGCAGAAGCAAAAAGTGGTCGCGGCCAAGAAGTGATCCTGCGTTAGACCCATCGAATGCGGCTGGCGGATCCACATCCGCCAGCCACATCGGGAAGCCGTGCTCGGGATGCCACTGACCCGGACGCGGCACAGTCACAACCACCACCCGCAGGCGCGGCCGAAGCCTTGCGGGATCGTTTGCGCGCGCCAATGCGCGAGGCTGAAGTCTCGTCTACGGATATCCATAACGCGGACATCCACGACACGGACATCCACGAATTCTCCACCGCCGCGTTGCGCCGCCGAGTGAAGCGACTGCGCAACGATCAAACAATTGGAACCTGGAGTCCGCCGGCATCGTGGATGCCAGCACAGTCATCGCGTTACGGCGCCGTGTAAGCCGTCTTGACCGTCGTGAAAAACTCGGCGGCATAGCGGCCCTGCTCGCGCGATCCGTAGCTCGATCCCTTGCGGCCGCCGAACGGCACGTGATAATCCACGCCTGCCGTCGGCACATTGACCATCACCATGCCGGCCTGCGCGTGACGCTTGTAATGCGACGCATATTTGAGCGACGTGGTGACGATGCCCGACGCCAATCCGAACTCGGTATCGTTGGCCATCGCCAGCGCTTCGTCATAATCCTTGACCTTGATCACACTGGCCACCGGACCGAAAATTTCCTCGCGCGCAATGCGCATCGTGTTGGTCGCGTTGGTGAAAAGTGCAGGCGCCATATAGAAGCCTTCGGTCGCGCGCTGCAGCCGCTCACCGCCCACCAGCGTGGCACCTTCGGCCTTGCCGATGTCCAGATACTTCATATCCTGATCGAGCTGACTTTGGTCCACCACCGGGCCGATCTCCGTTCCGGGCGACAGCGCGTTGTCCACCTTCAGCGCCTTGATCTTGTCGCCCACCGCCGCCACGAATCGATCATGGATTCCTGCGGTGACGATCAAACGCGAAGATGCCGTACAACGCTGCCCGGTCGAAAAATACGAACCCTGCACGGCCACGTTGACCGCCGTCGCAAGGTCGGCATCGTCCAACACCACCAGCGGATTCTTGCCACCCATTTCCAGTTGCACCTTGGCCATCCGTGCAATCGCCTTGGCCGCCAGCGCGCGACCGGTGG
>JBDTTY010000056.1:0-10148 GCA_040007975.1 Betaproteobacteria bacterium
TGAAGTACATCCGCGACAGGATCGGCGATCGTCGCCTTTTCACGATCGGCATTGGCCCCGCACCCAACACGTTCTTCATGACGCGCGCGGCCCAGTTCGGGCGCGGCACGTTTACCTACATCGGCGACATTCGCGAAGTCAAAACCAAGATGACCGCGCTGTTCCGCAAACTGGAGCAGCCGGCATTGACCGACATCACCGTGGACTGGCCTGCCGGCGCCGATGTCTGGCCAAAGGTGATGCCGGATCTCTACGCCGGTGAACCCGTGATCGTCACCGCGCAATACAACGTGAATGCTGTGACCGGCAATGTTGCCATCGCAGGTCGTCGGGCAGGCACGATGTGGGGCGCGCTGCTGCCGGTGACGCACCAGACGCAACATGCCGGTGTTGGCGTGTTGTGGGCACGCGCCAAGATCGATGCGCTGATGGATGCCGGTCGTCAAGGTGCGCCCGAAGAGCAAACGCGCGCCGCTGTGCTCGACGTTGCGCTGACCCATCATCTGGTCAGCAAATTCACCAGTCTGGTCGCGGTCGATATCACACCGACCAAACCGGTCGACGCGAACGCAATCACATCGGCCATTGCCGGCAACGTGCCGGACGGCCTCACCGGCTTTGGTGCATTGCCGCGTACCGCCACGTCGATGGAATTGCAGCTCCTGGTAGGCGTATTGCTGTTGATGGTGGCATCGATGCTCGTTTGGCAAAGTCGCCGTCGCGCGTGGTTCGCGGTTCTACCGCTCGCGCTTGCCGCAGCGTTGGCGATCCCCGATGACGTCTCGGCACAATCGCCGGCCAGGTCGGGTATGCAGGTTCCCGTTGCCACACCCGGCGACACCGGTCACTGCAACGCTTCGTCCTGGAGATTCGCATCATGACCACCGCCGTCGATCGGGGAGGACCCTTCGCCCACCAGGAAAGCACGTCGCGCAACTGGATGCGCGCGACGGCACCAGGCATCGGCTTTCGCTTCGCCGTGGACGAGTCTTCCCCGATCGGCGGCGGTTTGGTGCTCGACGCACGACGCAAGTGCGGATTGCGTTGGCGGCGCATGGCGCTGGCGTTGGCCGTTGCCGCGCTCGTAATCGGCGGCACGATGAGCCTTGGCCACGGCGTGTACCTGTATGGCAAGGCGCAGCTGGCGCAGGTGCTACTCCATTCCGCGTGGAACAAGACGCGAACAACCGGCGAACCGGCGCGACCGTGGCCGTGGGCTGACACACACCCGGTGGCGCGCCTGATCATGCCGGCGCGCAATGCCGATGTGTTGGTGCTGGCGGGCGCGTCCGGACGCACGCTGGCTTTTGGTCCAGGTCACCTCGATGGCTCGTCGATACCGGGAGAACCCGGCAATGCGGTGATCACCGCGCACCGGGACACGCACTTCCGGTTTTTGCAGCATGCAGCCATCGGCGACGACGTGGTCATCGAACGGGCCAACGGCACGCGACGTCACTTTCGCATCACGTCGTCGTACGTGGCCGACCATCGAGCACTGAACCTGCCGCGCGATACTCCACGGCCCACGCTCACCCTGGTGACGTGCTTTCCGTTCGACGCGCTCAATCCCGGCGGACCACTGCGCTACGTGGTCGTGGCCGAAGCGATCTGATGGCCTTGGGGCGCACCCCGATGGTGTCCGATCCTGCCGGCTCCTCCACAGCGCCCATGCGGCGCGGAACGCCGATGTATGTCGCCTAGTTCGCCCGCGGCACGCCACCCTGACGCAACACCGACGGATCGGCCGTCGTCGTGGGTGAAGCCGCGACCGGGTCACGCATCGGCAGATTGCTGCCTGTACGGTAAACCCGTTCTTCGCGCACTTCGATCGGCGTCGGCGGCGTGTTGCTTGATGCACACGCGGCGAGTACGAGCGGAAGGGCGGCGAGAAGAAGTTGCTTGTTCATGCGAATCATCTTTATGTTGGTGGCCGCGCGTACCCGGCGGCGCGGAAAAAAATCGCGATTGTAACCAAAATTGATGGATTGATTAAGCCAGACATACATCTAAATGGCGAGATCCAGATCGATTTATCAATTTCCGGATTGGCCAACGTCCCGTAGACGAGGCTTCAGCCTCGTGCGACTTCCCGTGCGACTTCCCGTGCGACTTACCGCGAGGCTGAAGCCTCGCCTACGAACTTAACTAGGTCAAGGTGAGTTCGAGACCCGGCACGCCAAGGTCGTCGTAGTCGCTGACGAACACGTCGCCCGGCACCGCGGGCCAGGCGTCGGTGATCGTGCCGGTGGTGATGATTTCGCCGGCGACCAACGGCGGTGCGGAAGGCTGCTTCGCCAGCACGCGTGCGAGATATGCCAGCGCCAACGCGGGGCTGTCGAGGACGTTGGCGCCGATGCCAACTTCGACCACGCGCCCGTTCTTGCGCAACGTGACTTCGAAGATTGGCAGTCGCCGTGCCAACGCAGCGCGATTGGCATCGGTCACACGCACCGGCGTGCCCACGACCAACGCGCCATGCAGTCCGAATGACGCCGTGCAGTCCGGCACCTTGAATTTCCAATCGGGAAAGTGCGACTGCACGACTTCGAATCCGGCGGCAATCCAATCGACTGCGCGAAGGATCGCTTCCGCGTCTTCCGTGTCGGGCACCGGGCCCGCAATGCCGAATACGATTTCGGGCTCGATCCGTGGCTGCACGAATCGCGCCATCGGCAACTTGGCTCGACCGTCGTGCGCGTTGTGCACCGTTTGCCGCCACGTATGTGCCCACATCGGCTGGTCGACGCCATACCGGGGCCAGATCGTGCGATTGGTGAAGCCGATCTTGCGTCCCACGGGCACCCAGCCTGCCGCGCGGCGACGCGACGCGATCACCTCGAGCACCGCGTAGGCGGCATCCACATCAAAGTCCTGCAACCACTCGGTGACGGGCGCGACCATCGACGCGCCGCGCTCGGCAGCGAGCAGCGTGTCCGCAACATTGGCGATCACTTCCGGCTTCATCGCAACAGGCCCGCCTTGTCGAGCGCCACCGTCAGCGCCACCCACACCCCGGTGGCCACAACCATGCCGGTACCTGCAGCGACCAGCGCCGCCGGCACGCCAGTCAATTCCAGCACCGCTGACAGTGACCAACCCGCGACACCGCCGCAACCCCCGGCAATCAGAATGCCGACGAGGCTCACGAATATCGAACGAGGCGTGTTGCCAGCCATGAGCGAATATTGGCGCAAGGGACCAAAGACCGGTATTTTACGCGCGTGCTTGGCCGGACAACCTGATTCAACCAACGATGCCTCCCGACTTCACGATCGACGACCCCGCATTGGCGCGCCTGTTGCCGTCAGGCGCCCGCCTCGAACGACTTGCGACGGGCGCGATCTGGAGCGAGGGTCCCGTCTACTTCGCGGCTGATGACAGCGTGGTCTGGAGCGACATTCCGAACAATCGGATGTTGCGCTGGTCGGCACGCGACGGGATGTCGATTTTTCGCGCACCCTCGGGGTTCACCAATGGCCACACGTTGGATCGCGAAGGTCGACTCGTCTCGTGCTCGCACGGCCACCGCCGCCTCGAACGCACCGAGGCTGATGGCCGCGTGATCACACTCGTCGAACATTTCGAAGGCAAGCGCCTCAATTCACCCAACGATGTCGTCGTGAAGTCCGATGGCACGATCTGGTTCACCGATCCTCCCTACGGCATCGTATCCAACGTCGAAGGTCACGCGGCGCCATCGGAACTTGGCGTTTGCCACGTGTTTCGTTTCGATCCGGACACCGCAATACTGACCTCGATGACGGGCGCCCTGCAGGAACCAAACGGTCTCGCCTTTTCGCCGGATGAATCGAAGCTCTACGTCTCGGACACCAGCATCGCGCAGGGGCGCGGCGAGCACCACCACGTGTTCGTGTTTGATGTGATCGACGGTAGGCACCTTGCACATGGTCGCGTGTTTGCGCCCATCGAACCCGGCGTCGCCGACGGCTTCAGACTCGACACCGACGGCAATCTGTACATCAGCTCGGCCGACAGCATTCAGGTCTACGCGCCCGACGGCCATCGCCTGGGCAAAATCGCCGTCCCCGAGAAAGTAGCCAACTGTACGTTTGGCGGCACCGCCGGCAATCGTCTTTTCATCGCCGCGAGCGCGTCGTTGTACGCAATCACGCTCAACGCCGAAGGCATGCGGCGACCGACACGCTGATTGCGCGTGCCGTGTCGCTGTCAGCCCGTGACCATCAACCGGGAAACGTGCGGTCCCACTCGCCGCGATCGAATCCCACCAGAATGCCTGCTTCGGACTCGACCACCGGCCGACGAATCGCCGCCGGATTGGCGACCATGACGGCAATGGCCGTAGGCGTGTCGACCACCATCGCCTGCGCCTCGGGTTCCATTTTTTTCCAGGTCGTGCCGCGTCGATTGAGCAACGTCTGCCAGCCGGCGGCGGCACACCATGCTGCGAGTTGATCGCGCGTGGGAGGCACTTTCTTGAAATCGACGAAGCGGTGCGACACGCCACGTTCGGCGAGCCATGCCCGCGCTTCCTTGACGGTATCGCAATTCGTGATGCCGTAAACATTCATGATGCGGATCCCTCCTTGTCGGCATTCGGCTCCGGCAGGTGTATCCCTGCCTGGCACAACGACAGCAACGACAGCCATGCGCATTGCCGGGTGTCGATCGCAGAGCCGCACCGCCAGCATACGCGAAGTGTCGGCGCACACCGCATGGCGCCTTACGGATCAACGCTGGTCGGTGCCACCGACCTACGCGGGCGGCGGTCGCGCGCGAGCGCACGATAGTCGCAGTGTCACATCGTCGCAAGGGGCGTTTACGCGACCACGATCACGCCTTCGGGTCAATGGGCGTAATGCGCATGCAGCGCGCCTCGATCGCCGCCGCAGCCGCCAGCGTCAGGTCTTCGCGAAAGCGCGGACCCATGATCTGCACACCGACGGGCAAGCCGTTGATTACGCCGGTAGGCACCGCCATCGCGGGCAGTCCCAATACCGGAACAGCCATCAACGTCGCGCATTCGTCCCAAACCTGCCGCGTACGCTCCGCACTTTCCAGATCGAAACCATGGGCATAGGGCAATTCGGTGCATACCGGCGTCAATACCAGCGGAATCCGCGCGAGAAACAGGCTCCATTCCCGAACCAATCCCGTGCGTTGAGCCAGCGCCTTTAAATGCACATCGGCACCGATGCCGGGGATGTTGGCGCTCATCAGCGCCATCGCAGTGCGAATGCCCTCATCGCCATAGTGCTCGAAGTCGGCCTGCATGAAATGGCGAAATTCCGGGATGAACATGTCGAACCACAGATGGTAGGCGCGCATGAAACCGGGCGTGCGATCGCCGACCACTTCGTAGCCTGCATCCGTCAGTGCAGCTGCCGCCTGTTGCATCGCGGCAGCCACCGGTGCCGACAGCGGTCTCCCGCCAAGATCGGCGGCGTCCGTCACAATCGCAACGCGAACGCGACCCGCAGCCGGAGGAAACGAGAGCGGCGCCGGCGTCCACCACGGATCGCGCGGATCACCGACCGCCATCGCCTCGAAACCGAGACGCACGTCGCGCACGCTGCGCGCCAGCACGCCTTGGGCCGACATCAACTGTGCAGAGATCACCCGCTCGGCCTTGGAGGTGCCGTTGAACGCTGGAACGCGCCCGAACGATGGGCGCAATCCCGCCAATCCGGTGCAATACGACGGGTAGCGCACCGACCCCGCGATATCGTTGCCATGCGCCAATGGCGTAATTCCCGCCGCCACCGACGCCGATGCACCACCAGATGACCCTCCCGGTGTGTGCGTGCGCGACCACGGACTGAACGTGCGTCCGCGAAAATCATTCACAGTGTCGAGCCGAAAGCTGAAGGCAGGCGTGTTGGTGCGGCCGATGATCACCGCGCCCGCGCGCTTCCAATTGGCGACGACCGGGCTATCGGTCTCCGCAATCACGTCGCGGAAGGCAGCCACACCATTGACCGTCGCGCAGCCGGCCTGATCGACATTTTCCTTGATCGTCACCGGCACGCCATGCAACGGCCCGAGCGTATCGCCTCGCGCAACCGCCACATCCGCAGCATCGGCCGTCTTGCGCGCCGCGTCTGACAGGTCGCATACAATCGCATTCAACTGCGGATTGACGGCGCGCATGCGCTCGATGCATGACGCCACCGCGTCACGCGACGATATGCGACGCGCTCGTATGCCCTGCGCCAGCGCGGTGGCATCCCACTTCCACAATGCATCGGTCACTGATCGTATCTCCGTTAACAAGCGTTGCGGCACGGCGCAATAAAAGCTACTCTGCCCCGCTCTTCGAGACTTTTGGGCAAGTCAACATGAGTGTGATCGCCGTGGGTGGGTTTCAACACGAGACCAACACCTTTGCACCGTCGAAGGCCGATTATGCGGCGTTTGAAGCGGGCGGTGGATGGCCCGAGCTCACATTCGGCGATGCCATCGCGCCGCGGTTGGCCAATGCCAACATCCCCGCGACCGGCGCCATCGACGCGCTGCATGCTGCAGGCCACCGCACCGTGGGTCTCGTCTGGGGCGCCGCGTCGCCGTCCGCCCAAGTCACCCGCGACGCATTTGAACGCATTGTCGGCACACTGACTGATCGGCTCGCCGCGGCACTGCCGGTCGACGGGGTGTACCTCGATCTGCACGGCGCGATGGTCGCCGACCATCTGGACGACGGCGAAGGCGAATTGCTGGCGCGGGTGCGCCGGATCGTCGGGCCGCGCGTGCCTGTGGTGGCCAGTCTCGACCTGCACGCCAACGTGACGCGCGCCATGATCGCCAATGCCGATGGCTTTGACGCCTATCGCACCTATCCGCATGTGGACATGGCCGCCACCGGCGCCCGCGCCGCGCGCTTGCTGGAGCGTACGTTGAAAGCAGGGCATCCACTGGCCAAGGCGATGCGGCCGCTCGACTTTTTGACCGGCCTGCCATCGCAGTCCACGTTCATCGAACCCGGACGGCGCCTGTACGAACTGCTCGAAAAACTGGAGCGAGAACACGACACGCAGTTATCCTTTACGCCCGGCTTTCCGATGGCGGACTTTCCCGAGTGCCAGATGGCGGTATTTGGCTATGGTCCCGACGCCGCGCGCGTACAGAGGGCGGTCGATGCGATGGCGAATGCGGTACACGACGCGGAACACGAGTTCGCGCTCGACCTGTACGAACCCGACGCCGCCGTGGCGCGCGCAGCGCAGCGCGGCGAACCCGGAGCCCCGGTGGTGCTGGCCGATACACAGGACAACCCGGGCGCAGGTGGCAATGGTGACACTACGGGCCTTCTCGCCGCGTTGTTGAAGCGCGATCCGCGCGATGCCGTGCTCGGCTTGCTGATCGATCGTGCGTCGGCGGTGCAGGCCCACGCGGTGGGCGTCGGCCACACGGTGGCGTTCAAGCTCGGCGAGATATCGGGCGTCCCAGGCCACGTGCCTCTGGCCGACGAGTTCAAGGTGGAAGCATTGGCCGATGGCAAATTCACATGCACTGGGCCGATGTTCAAGGGCTTCCGGATGGACCTGGGGCCGATGGCGGTGCTGCGTCGTGGCAACGTGCGCGTCGTGCTGGCCTCGAAAAAATGTCAGGCCGCGGACAAGGAAATGTTCCGCCACGTGGGCATCGAGCCCAAGGAGCAACGTATTCTGGCGTTGAAAAGCTCCGTGCATTTTCGCGCCGATTTTCAGCCGATCGCCAAGGAAGTGCTGGTGGTCGTGGCGCCAGGACCCGCCAAGGCCGACCCGACGATGTTTGCATGGTCGCGGCTGCGGCCCGGACTGCGCTTGAAGCCGGGCGGCCCGGTATTCTTGCCATCGTCACGCTGACAGGATCGACATGCGCCGCCGTTACGTGATCGGTCTGATCAAGCATGAGACCAATACGTTTTCGCCGGTGGCCACGCCCCTGTCGTCCTTCGGACACGGCGAAGGACCGGCGCGTGGTGCCGCCGCGCGCGCCCGCTTCGAAGGCACCAATACGCCGATGGCAGCGTATCTCGACATCGCGCGTCGCGACAACGCCGATATCGTGACGCCGATCGCGGCCGAATCGTGGCCATCCAACAAGGCGTCGCGCGCCACATTTGAGGCGCTGGTGCAACCACTGGAGGACGCGGTACACGCCGGATGCGATGCCGTGTTTCTCGACCTGCACGGCGCGATGGTGATCGACGATTGCGACGATGCCGAAGGCGAGATCGTGGCACGCGTGCGGCGCATTGCGCCGCAGATGCCGATTGCCGTCGCGCTCGACTACCACACCAATCTGTCCGCCATGTTGATGGATAACGCGACGGTAATCGCTGGGTACAAGACCTATCCGCACGTCGACATGTACGACGCGGGCATGTTGGCCGGCACCATTCTCGTGCGCGCGCTTGACGACGAGATCGAGCCGGTGATGGCATGGGGCTGGAAGCCGTTACTGGCGTCGATCATGCGCCACGCGCCCGAAGACGGACCTTCCGGCGACATCCTTGCGCTGGCGCGAAGCCGCGAAGCCGACGGTAGCGTGCTGGCGGCAACGTTGTTGCCGTCCTTTCCGCATGCCGACACGCCGTTCACGGGGGTGTCCGCCATCGTGGTTGGCGATGCGCGCCGCGGTGGCCTCGTAAGCGCACGTGCGCTGTGCAACGAAATGCTCGCCATCGCGTGGGAACGCCGCGCAGAGTACGTGCATCGAGCGCCCCCACTGCACGAGTCGGTCGCACATGCCAAGGCGCTGGGTCTTGCCAACCCGGGCGCGCCGGTCCTGTTGATCGATCATTGCGACAATTGCGGTTCGGGCGGCGCGCAGGACGTGATGGCCGTGGTGGCCGAAGTGCTGAAGCAGCAACTGGATGACGTCGCCATCGCGCCGATCCGCGATGCGGCTGCCGTCGCGACGATGATCGAAGCGGGTGTCGGCCAGCGCGTACGTCTCGCGTTGGGCGGGCACACCGACATGCCCAGTATTGCTCTTGCCGGCCAGCCACTGCTGGTGGAAGGTCGCGTGCAAGCGATCACCGATGGCAGGTTCGTGGTGACCGGCCCCATGTACACCGGCGTGCAGATGCATCTCGGGCGCACCGCCGTGCTCGACGTGACGACGGATGGCGCACGCGCGCAAATCGTGGTGACCGAAAGGCCACACGAGCCGTTCGATCTCGGTGTGTTCACGCATGCCGGCATCGATCCGCGGCAAAAACGATACCTTTTGCTCAAATCGCGGATCCACTATCGTGCCGGATTCAAGCCCATTGCTGCCCATGTCGTCGAATGCGCCGGCGCGGGAGTCACCAATGCGGATTTGAGCGTTTATCCATATCAAAAGTTGACCCGACCGATTTTTCCGCTGGATCCCATGTAAGCTTCGCGTCGTTTTGCCCCTGCAGCGAGCTCGTCATGTCTACGCAACGTAATTTCAGTCTGTTGATCGACGTCGGCAACACGTTTCTCAAGTGGGGCCTGTTCCGGCCGTCCGCGCACGGCACTGCGCGCGATAACCGTATGGAATCGGGCCATGCGCTGCACGAGGAGATTACGGCGCTGCCGGAACAATTCAAAAAGCTGCCCACACCCGCTCGCATCGTGATTTCCAATGTGGCTGGTTCCCGTGTGCGGGCGACCACCATCCGTCTGTTGGAAGTGTGGCCGGACGCACCAATTCCTCTCTGGCTGGTCCCGCAGGAAACGCAATGCGGCATCACCAACAGCTATCGCAATCCGGCGCAGTTGGGCAGCGATCGATGGGCCGCGTTGATCGGAGCGCGTCACTTGTTGGGGCCGCGGGCGACGATGGTCGTCGTGTGCGGCACGGCGACGACGATCGACTTCCTGTCTGCGGAAGGCCTATTCAAGGGCGGCATGATCATCCCTGGCGTGGGATTGATGCTGCGCTCGCTGCACGAAGGAACGGCGGCGCTACCCGACCAGGGAGGCGACTTTTCGATCTATCCGACGCAAACGGTGGATGCAATCGCCAGTGGCTGCCAGCACGCGCAGGCCGGCGCCGTCGAACGGCTGTATGCGCTTGAAGCGCAAGTGGCCCCGGATGTCGTGTGTCTGGTGTCAGGCGGCGCCGTCGGCGCCGTGGCACCGCGTCTGTCAATTCCGTTCCAGCAACACGATAACCTCGTGCTCGAAGGGTTATATCGGGTCAGCCAGTCG
>JBDTTY010000057.1:0-10082 GCA_040007975.1 Betaproteobacteria bacterium
GCGGTCAAGGCGACTGCGTATGTGCCACCAGCACCAAGTGCCGCGCCCGCGCCTGCCACTACGACGCCCGCGGGGCGCGCGGCTGCGCGCACCAAGGCGCCTACGGCAGCATCCTCCGGCGGCGCACAGATCATGTTTGCCACCGGTCAGTCGTCGCTCGATACCAGCGCACAAACGACGATACGCATGGCGGCGGCAACGTACATGGGGCTGCCCACACCGATCGTGATCACCGGCTACACGAATCCGACCGGCAACGTACCGGCAAATGTCGAACTCGCCAGGCAACGCGCCCTTGTCGTACGCGATGCGCTGGTGCAGGCCGGCATCCGTGCAGAACGCATCCGACTGGCACCTCCCGCCAACGTCACCGGCACCGGCAGCAACGACCAGGCGCGCCGCGTCGACATCGTCGTGACGCCGTAGTCGCGAGGCACGCGCCCCATGTTTTCGCGCTTCTTCATCGAACGCCCTATCTTCGCGGCCGTGGTCGCGATCATCATCGCGCTGGCGGGCATCGTCGCGATGACGCAGTTGCCGGTCCAGCAATATCCCAACATCACGCCGGTGCAAATCACGATTCAGGCCACGTATCCCGGCGCCGACGCCAAGACACTGGCCGACTCGGTGGCCTCGCCCATCGAGCAGCAGATCAACGGCGTCGACAACATGCTGTACATGTCGTCGATCAGCTCGTCGACGGGTCAGTTGACGATGACGGTGTATTTCTCACTCGACACCGATCCCGACATCGCGCAGGTGCAGGTCCAGAATCGCGTGAATCTGGCGATGCCGCAGTTGCCCTCTGCGGTCACGCAGCAAGGCGTCAACGTCCAGAAAAAATCATCATCGATCATGATGCTGGTGGCGGTGTTCGCAAAAAATGAGCGCTACAGCGCCAACTATGTCGCCAACTACGCCAACGTCTATGTTCTCGATGCGTTGAAGCGGGTCAATGGTGCGGGTCAGGCCCAGATCATGGGGGTGCCCGACCAGGCAATGCGGATCTGGATGAATCCGGATCGGATGGCGTCGCTGGGCATCACGACCTCGGACATCGCCAACGCGATCAATCAGCAGAACCAACTGTTCGGGGCCGGACAGATCGGCCAGCAGCCCAACGCCGGCCCGGTGGAACTCACGTTTCCCGTGGTCACTCAGCCGCAGTACACCGAGCCCAAGCAGTACGAGAACATCATCCTGCGCGCCAATCAGGACGGCAGCGCCATCGTGCGCGTGGGCGACGTGGCGCGCGCGGAAATCGGGTTGAAGCAGTACATCGTCGATAGCAGGTTCAACGCCATACCGGCCACCATCATTGCGGTGTACCAGCAGCCGGGGGCCAACGGCCTGCTGGTGTCGAAGGCCGTGCGTGAAACAATGGAACAGATGAAGTCGCGGTTTCCGGATGGCATGGAGTACGTCATCACGCTCGACACCAACGACTTTGTGCGACTGTCGATCAAGGAGGTGATCAAGACGCTGTTCGAGGCCATCGTGCTGGTGGTGCTCGTCGTCTATCTCTTTCTGCAGAGCTTTCGCACAACGATCATCTGCACCGTGGCGATCGTCGTCGCGCTGATCGCGACATTTGCCGGCATGCTGGCGTTGGGCTTCTCGATCAACCTGTTGACGTTGTTCGGGCTGGTGCTGGCGATCGGCATGGTCGTCGACGATGCTATCGTCGTCGTCGAAAATGTCGAGCGCAACATGGCGCAACACCATCTGTCGCCCAAGGACGCGACGATTCGTTCGATGGACGAGATCGCGAGCTCGCTCGTGGCCGTCGTGCTGGTGATGTGCTCGGTATTCATCCCGGCCGCCTTCCTGCCGGGCACCACCGGTCAGTTGTACAAGCAGTTTGCAATCACGATCGTGATCTCGGTGTCGGTTTCGGGCTTTCTCGCTTTGACGCTCACGCCGGCCATGTGCGCGGTGCTGCTCAAACACAATCCGCCGCCGCAGCGAGGCTTTTTTGCGTGGTTCAACCGGCAGGTGGATCGTGTGACGCAGGCTTTTGGGCATGCAGTTGATTACACGATCAAGCGGATGGCGGTCGCATTCGTGCTGCTGGCCGTGTTCCTGTACGCCATCTGGCATCTGTTTCACGTGCTGCCGACCAGCTTCGTGCCGCAGGAGGATCAAGGCTATGCCATGGCGGCGATCATCATGCCGCAAGCCGCGAGCCTCGACCGCACGCAGGCGGTGGCCCAAAAAGCGGATGCGATCTTCGCCAAGACTCCGGGGATCGACAGCCGTACGATGATCACCGGATACAGTCTCCTCGACAGCGGCTTCAAGACCAACGCCGGTACATTTTTTGTCACGTTCAAGAATTTCGACGAGCGCTACAAGGATGTCGAAACCGCCAGGGCACAAAACGCGCGTGCCATCCTGCAGGGCTTCTACAAGGAAGCGCAGCTGATTGAAGGTGCGATCGTGGTGCCCATCGCGCCGCCGGCGATTCCCGGCATCGGCACCACGGGCGGTTTCGAATTCTGGATTCAGGACACGGGCAGCGGTGATCCGGTCGCGTTGCAAGGTGTGCTGCAGGATTTTCTGAAAGCGGCGCGCGAACGTCCGGAGCTGAGCGGGCTGGCCACCACCTACACGGCCAGTACGCAGCAATTGCGCGCACAGGTCGATCGCGACAAGACCACGTTGCTCGGCATCCCGGTGCAGGATGTGTACAGCGCCATTCAGGCGCAGTTTGGCTCGCTGACGGTCAGCCAGTACAACCTGTTCAGCCACGTGTGGTGGGTGATCGTGCAATCGGACGCCCCATATCGACAAAATCCGGAAGACCTGACCCGTCTTTACACGCGCAACAATCAGAATCAGATGGTGCCGCTGTCGTCGATCGTATCGACATCGTGGACCACCGGTCCGGATCTGCTGCCGCACTTCAACGGTTTCACTGCTGCCAAGATCAACGGCGGCGCCGCCGCCGGCTACAGTTCCGGGCAAGCCATCGCGACCATGGAATCATTGGCCCGCGAAAACCTGCCGCCGGGTTACACGTTTGCGTGGTCGGGACTCGCCTTTGCCGAGAAGCAATCGGGCGGCACGTCGTCGCTGGCCTTTGTGTTCGGCCTGCTCATCGTGTTCCTTGTCCTCGCCGCGCAATACGAATCGTGGACGCTGCCGGGGGCGGTGATGACTGCGGTGCCCTTCGGCATTCTCGGTGCGCTCACGACCAACTGGGTCCGCGGCCTCGAAAACGATGTCTACTTCCAGATCGGTTTGCTGGTCTTGATCGGGCTGGGGGCCAAAAACGCCGTACTGCGCGTGTCGGCTGCGGTCGATTTCCGCAAGCAGGGAAAATCGATCATGGAGGCGACGATTCTTGCGGGCGAGCAGCGGCTGAGGCCCATCATCATGACGTCGCTCGCCTTTGCCATCGGCTGCCTGCCCTTGGCCCTTGCGGTCGGCGCTGGTGCCAATGCACGACATTCGATCGGCACCGGCATCATCGGCGGCATGCTGGGCGAGACTACGCTGGCCATGCTGTACGTGCCGCTGTTTTTCTATGTCTTCGACCGGATGAAGGAACGCGGCGAGGAGAAGAAGAAGGCGAAGGAGCGCACCGCCGCGCTCGACGTGGTAGCCGAACCACCGTCTGCCCCCCCCGCGACGCCGGTGCGACCGGAGGGCGACTGACATGCGCTGCCGCGCGATCGCCGCCCTTGCCGTGTTGTCGCTGGTCAGCGGATGCATGGTGGGTCCCGATTACCAGCGACCCGCCGTCGATACGCCCGCGGCGTTTGTCTACGCACCGAAGGACGCAGCCGACACGGCGAATACGATGTGGTGGAAGCAGTTCAACGATCCGGTGCTCGACAGCCTGATTGTTGAAGCGCTCGCGCACAATCTCAACATCAAGGTGGCGGCCGCCAACGTGGAACAGGCCGCCGGGGTGCTGACGCAATCGCGGTCAGCGCTGTTTCCGCAAGCGGGTTACGACGGCACCGGCGGACGTGCGCGGACCGGGGACACCGGCGTCAATCCGGAGATCGCACGCCTGATCCCCAATCCGCAGACCTCGTATCAGGCGTTGCTCAGCGCCAGTTGGGAAATCGATCTGTGGGGCCGCATCCGTCGCCTGAGCGAAGCGTCGCGCGCCAACCTGCTGGCGACGGATGAAGCGCGGCGCGGTGTGATCCTGTCGCTGGTGGCGTCCGTCGCCGGCAACTATCTGACGCTGCGCGGACTCGATGAACAATTGGTCATCGCCAACCAGACGCTGGCGGCGTATGCCGAGTCGGTGCGCCTCTTCAAATTGCAGTTCCAATACGGCCAGGTGTCACAGATGAATGTGTCCCAGGTCGAGTCGCAATACGAAACGGCGGCGGCGCAGATTCCGCAGATCGAATCGCAGATTGCCCAAACGGTCAATTCGCTCGCGGTACTGCTCGGGCGCAATCCGGGGCCTGTGCCGCGAGGTAAATCGATCTACGATCTAGCGTTGCCCACGGTTCCCGCCGGCGTGCCCTCCACGTTGCTCGAGCGACGGCCCGATCTGCTGCAGGCGGAAGATTCGTTGATCGCAGCCAATGCGCAGATCGGTGCGGCAAAGGCGTTGTATTTTCCGACGATCTCGCTGACGGGGGCCACCGGCAGTTCGAGTGCGGCACTCAACAATCTGTTCACGGGTCCCGCCCGCGTGTGGAGTTATGCCGGCCAACTGACCGGACCGATCTTCACCTTCGGCGCCGTCAGCGGTCAGGTGGCGCAGGCGGAAGGTGCGCAGCAGGCCGCGCTCTACAGTTACCAACTGTCAATCCAGTCCGCATTTGCGGATGTCGAAAACGCACTGGTGGCCAGTCAGAAATTGAAGCAGCAGCAAGTGGCACAGGAGCGCCTGGTGGCCGCGCTCAAGAGCTACGCGCAACTGGCGAAATTGCAATACGATGGTGGTTATACGTCCTACACCACGGTGCTGCAGGCAGAGCAGTCGTTGTTCCCCGCTGAACTCGAGTTGGCCTCGCTGCGCGCATCCGTGTTTACGGCGAGCGTGAACATCTACAAGGCGATGGGTGGCGGCTGGGTCGTGGAAGCGGATCGACTCACCGACGACAAAGCCCCGCCGGTGGCCGGACGAGGCACGGGAATGCCGTCGCCGTTCTAGTCGTGGCACCGTCGGACTTCGTAGGCGAGGCTTGAGCCTCGTGGCAAGGAACCCCGTAGACGAGGCTTCAGCCGCGCGGGGAAGTGAGCGAGGCCGAAGCCTCGCCTACAAGTTCGCTTCCACGTTCGCCTACAGCGCTGGCAACGACATCGTAGCCAGATCCTTCGTGAGCTCCGCCAATATCTCGCCGAGCGCCGTATTGAGCGCCACCACATAGCGGTTGGTGCTGCCGCCCTCGAACGCGATGCGCCTTTCGTAGCCGCGGGTCCAGAACGGGATGGCGGTGCCAGACGATGAGCGCGACAGATAATAGGTGATCTGCATTACCGCAGCGGCCTGCGCGGCTGAGCGTGCGTCGCCATAAATCGCACCGACAAATCCCTCCAGCAACCAATCGGATTCATTGGGTATCGCAAGTGGCAGCACGGCCGCAAAAACCCGCGCCGACGTCAGCGCGCGCGTGGTGGCGTCACCAATGATGCCACCGGGTGCGGCGAGAAACTCGTAGTAGTAGTCGGACTCGAATTTGAGATCGGAATCGCGCACGATGAACGCGCGCCCACGATACGGCGCAGCGACGTTGATGGCCCCGATGCGAAGCACGCCTGGTTGCGGCTTAGCCACGGGTGACGGCATCGCCGGCTCGAGCAAAAACGTGGCCTTGATCGGCGACGGCCGGACGATGCTGCAACCGGCGAGCGCCACCGCGGTCGACGCAGAAGCGGTGGCCAGCAGAAAATGTCGACGGGTGCTCATGGCTTGCGCTCCTGCGGCGGCGGCCCGCCGAATATCACGTTGGCCGGATACCGCTTGGTGTCTTCGGTCAATTCGCGCAGGTTTTCGGTGATCTGGCGCAGATTGTCGAAGGTGGCTGAGAGATCGGGTTCCGCACCACCAAGTACGCGATCGAGGCGACCGGTGATGCGCTCGAGTCCCGCAATGGTCTTGGCGAGCTTGGGGTCAGATACCAGTTCGCGCACGCGCGCCATGGCCGCCGACGTCTCGACCGGAATCTTCTGCCACGCGGGATTGGCCAGTGTCTTGCCGAGCTCCGCGTTCGACTGGCGCATTTCGGATAGCAGTGCGGTGGCCTCAGTGCTGACCTTTTTCACCTGCGCCGCATCCAGCGTCTGCTCGAGTTTGGAAAGGGTCCGATTGGTACGTTCGGACAATCCTTTGGCATCGATGGCGAGTACCTGCTGGTTGACGGTACTGAGAAGCTTGTTGACGTTGGCGACAGTGCCCTCGATATCGAGGTTTTGCAGGCGACTTAGAATTTCCTGCGCTGCATTGACGAATGCCATCACGGTGGACGGCGCACTTGGAATGTAGACGTTATTGGGCGTCCACGAAATCGGCAGCACCGCTGGCGGCGGATCCACGTAATCCATTTCCAGATAACTGGTCCCGGTGATGCCCTGCGGCGCCAGTCGCAGGCGCAACCCTCGATCCACTTCCTGCTGCGCATTGATCGCGTTGGTGAGATCACCGGCCGCGGCGCGACCGCCCACCAACCTCGATTGCAGTTGTGCCTCCACCAATACATAGCGATGCCGTTCGGCCATCGGCATGTCGAGTTGGTAATACACGTAGGTGAAGCTGATTTTGGTCACCTCGCCGATCACCACACCGCGCAGCTTCAACTTTGACCCGATGTCGAGACCTTGTACCGACTCCGTGAAATACGTTTCGATTGTGATGCGCCGCTCGAAGAAGCGGCCGGTGCCGATGATCAGCAGCACGGTGATCAACGCCGCGATCGAAGCGATCACGAACAGACCCAGCTTGAAGTAATTGGCTTTCTGGCTCATGGAAGCAGGGCGCGGTCAGGCCGCGGCAAGTTCGGCCTGGCGGTGGAAGAATTGCTGCACATAGGGATCCTTGGACTCATCGCGCAACTGCCGCGGGTCGCCTTCGGCAATGATGCCCTTGACGCGTTTGTCCAGCATGATGACACGGTCGGCGATGGCATAAATACTCGCAAGTTCATGGGTCACGATCACAAAGGTGACGTTGAGACTTTTCGACAGGCGCCGAATCAGCGAATCGAGTTCGGCGGACGTAATGGGATCGAGTCCTGCCGATGGCTCGTCGAGAAAGAGAATCTGCGGATCGAGCGCCATCGCGCGAGCGATGGCAGCACGCTTTTGCATGCCGCCGGAAATCTCGGCCGGCAGATGCGCAGTGAATTGCTCGAGCCCCACCAGTGCGAGTTTCATTCGGCACAGCAACGTGATCTGTTCGCGATCAAGCTCAGTGAAGGCTTCCAGCGGCAGCGCGACATTTTCGAGCAAGGTCATCGAACCGAACAGTGCGCCTGATTGATACGTCACGCCGATTTTGCGCAACAGCGCATTGCGTTGCTCGCCTTCGGCGGCGACCAAATCTTCGCCATCGATCAGCACCCGCCCCGCGACGGGCGCATAGAGGCCGATCATCTGCTTCAACAACGTGCTCTTGCCACAACCCGAGCCGCCGAGAATCACGAAGACTTCTCCACGACGCACATCGAAGGATACGTGCTCGAGGATCGTGCGGTCGTCGTACCCGGCCGTCAGGTTCTCCACACGAATGATGACGTTGTCGGTCATCTTAGATGTCCAACATGAAATACATCAATGCGAAGACGCCATCGACTACGACGATCAGAACGATGCCGGACACCACGGCGCGCGTTGCAGCGTCGCCCACCGCGGACGCACCCGCACTGGTCTGCAGGCCGCGCAGGCAACCGATGCCGGCGATCAGGAGGGCAAAGACAAAGGATTTGACGAATCCCGCCATGAAATCGGAGAAGTTGACGATGCCTTCGACCTCCTTCACGAACGTGACGAAAGGAATCGAAAACGACAACATCGTGAACGCTCCGCCGAGCAATCCGACCAGCATCGAAAAAATGGTGAGCAATGGCGTCATCAGCACGGCAGCGATGATGCGGGTGGTGACCAGGAAGCGCACCGGATCGAGACCCATCGTGGTCAGCGCATCGATTTCCTGATTGACACGCATCGTGCCGATCTCGGCGGCAAATGCCGCACCCGATCGTCCTGCCAGCAGGATCGCCGTCATCAGCGGACCCAATTCGCGCAGCATCGACAAGCCGATGAGATCGGCTACAAAAATCTCCGCGCCAAATCTTTTCATCGGCACCGCCGACTGGAACGCGAGAATCACCCCCAACAAAAATGATATCAGTGCGACGATGGGCAGTGCATCGGCGCCGACGCGCTCGCAGATCACACCGACATCGCGCCAGCGCACCGAGCTTGGATGACGCACCGCGTAGGCCAGTGCAGCAACGACCTGCCCGATGAATACGATCTGATCGCGCATGTCGCGGAGGATTCCGGCCGTATGGCGGCCGATTCCCTCGACCGCCGGCCGCGCCGCGGGCGGCGGATCGAGGTCGCGATTGAGCGATGACGGATCGTACTGGCGCAAGAGATCGTCGAACGCCGGCTTGAGATTAGTGACTTGCAGCGGCGTTGCGCTCGGTTGTCGCAACAGGTCCACCAGCAGCGCCACGCCGGCGCCATCACAGTAGTCGACCGCTGCGGCATCCACGACG
Organism: Betaproteobacteria bacterium; assembly: GCA_040007975.1. Lineage (GTDB taxonomy): Bacteria > Pseudomonadota > Gammaproteobacteria > Burkholderiales > Casimicrobiaceae > VBCG01. Next base: position 8,697 of record JBDTTY010000057.1, read on the forward strand.
ACAGGTCGCGTGCCCGCTTCGCGCAGCGCACGCAACGCGTCTCTCCACACGGCGGGAATCGTCTGCGCGTCGAGTTGCCCCGACAGCGAGAGCATCACCCGGCCATCCGCGGCGTTGGTGATGGCAAGTGCAGCAGCGCTCATGGTGGCACCCCCCGAAGCGACGCTGCGCGTCGCCTCCCCCCGAGGGGGCGAGCGCTTTGGGGCGGCCCGGCAGCGCTCATCACGCTTTACGGGTTGACCAGCTCGACGTTGTTGCCGGCGATGCGTACACGATCACCCTCTTGCACGAGCAACGGCTCGTTTTTCATCGAGACCACACGCGGCGGCCCCACATCCATCTTGATCGTGACGTCCCAACGTTGCCGCTGATAGTCGCTGGGGCGTGGTCCGTACACGGCACCACCTGCGGCGCCAAGCGTCACAAGACCCTTACTGGCGCCGCCCCTGCCGAGCGATAACGCGGTGGTGACACCGGTCGTGCCCGACAGACCCGCGGGACCCATCACACCCGGCGACGTTGCACCCAACGGCGTCCATTCCTGCCGTTCCGATACGGGAATAATGGAGGTGATGACGCCGCAGGCCGTGCATGTATTGCCGCCCTGCGCGGAAACCGCACCGATCATCAATGCGGCCAACGCCCCGACCAGAAACGACGCGTGGCGCGCGCTCATTCGGGTAACGCGTTCAGGTAGAACATCGAATTGAGCAACAGTCCCGGTGTGCCATACGGCGCCAGCCAGCGAATGAAAATCCCATCGATCTCGCCTGACTTGTACAGACCGGAAAGGGTGCGGTTGACGACAAGACGAAAATCCGGATCGTCGCGCGGCAGCACGAGCGCGTAAGGTTCGAACGAAAAATCCACCGGAAATAACGCGAGGTCATCGCCGCGCGCATCGTTGGCTTTCAACTGCGTGAGCAGCATTCGATCCGATGCATACCCGTCGGCGCGGCCGGTCAGAACGAGTTCCACACCCTGTGCACCATCCTTGACCGGAACGAGTTCGGCCGTGACACCGACGACGCCCAATGCGCGACGCAGCGATGCATCAGTGGTCGTATTGGGGATCACCGCTATACGTTTGCCTTTGAGATCCGTGAGGCGCGTGGCCTGCGTCATTGTGCTGACGAGCAGGCTGCCGCCGTCGACAAAAATCGGCAGGCTGAAGTCAACGCGCTCCATTCGATCGAGCGTCATCGTGGTCGTACCGCACTCAGCATCGATTCGGCGATTGACGACATCGGACAACCGCGTTTCGCTGTCGACCGCACGCCAAACCACTTTGAGCGTGGGTAAGCCGAGCGACTTGGCCAGACTGGCCGCAATTTTTTCGCATAGCTCGACCGAGTAGCCACGAACCCGACCGTCACGTTGCTTGAC
>JBDTTY010000058.1:0-10013 GCA_040007975.1 Betaproteobacteria bacterium
GCCGCGTGGCGCACTATCACGGCCAGGGGCATCAGGTGGTCGTCGTGGTGTCGGCCATGTCGGGAGAAACCAATCGCCTGTTGGGATTGGCCAAGGAAATTTCAACCAATCCCGAGCCGCGCGAACTCGACGTGATCGCCGCCACCGGCGAGCAGGTGACCATAGGTCTTTTGGCCATCGCGTTGCAGCAACTTGGCATGAAGGCCAAAAGCTACACCGGCGGCCAGGTACGCGTGCTGACCGACAGTGCGTTCACCAAGGCGCGCATTCTGTCGATCGACGAGGGCAACATGCGCCGCGATCTCGACGGCGGAGCCATCGTGATCGTCGCGGGCTTCCAGGGCGTGGACGCCGACGGCAACATCACGACGCTGGGTCGCGGCGGGTCGGACACGTCCGGTGTTGCATTGGCGGCGGCACTGAAGGCCGACGAGTGTCAGATCTACACCGACGTCGATGGCGTCTACACCACCGATCCGCGCATTGTGCCCGAGGCCCGACGACTGGACAAAGTCACGTTCGAGGAAATGCTCGAGATGGCCAGTCTGGGGTCCAAGGTGCTGCAGATTCGCTCGGTGGAATTTGCCGGCAAATACAAAGTAAAGCTGCGCGTGCTGTCGTCGTTTGACGATCCCGATGTCACCGGAACCGGCACGCTGATCACATTCGAGGAAGACGACACCATGGAACAGGCGATCATTTCCGGCATCGCGTTCAACCGCGATGAAGCCAAGATCTCGGTGATGGGCGTGCCCGACAAACCCGGCATCGCCTACAGCATTCTGGGACCGGTGGCGGCGGCCAATCTCGACGTCGACATGATCGTGCAGAACATCGGCGCCTCGGGTTACACCGACTTCTCGTTTACCGTCAATCGCGGCGAATACGTGCAAACGCTCGATGTTCTGGAAAAGGCGCGCGGCCAGCATTTCACCGCGCGCGAAATCATTGGCGACAACAAGATCTGCAAAGTGTCCGTCGTCGGCATCGGCATGCGCTCGCACGTGGGTATCGCGTCAAGAATGTTCAAGGCGCTGGCTGACGAGGGCATCAACATCCAGATGATTTCCACGTCCGAGATCAAGATCTCCGTCGTGATCGACGAAAAGTACCTCGAGCTGGCGGTGCGCGTGCTGCACAAGGCCTTCGAGCTGGACAAGGTCACCGTCTGATTGCCTCCGCGGTCGGGGACGGCACTTTTGCTTGATTTTGCAGCATAAAAGTGGTGTCTGACCCTACTTAAATCCGGTGGGCCCCGGTACAATTCGGGTCTGAACGGAGACGTGGCCGAGTGGTCGAAGGCACTCCCCTGCTAAGGGAGCATACGGGCCAAAACCTGTATCCAGGGTTCGAATCCCTGCGTCTCCGCCAATATCCATTGTGCGCGACCTCACGACATCGGTTACAGGTCGTACCCAAGACATAGGGTGACACCGGTCTGCAAAGGACGGGTGGGTTGGTCGGCAGTACTTCCCAATTTCCGGTTTTTTCATTTCACGATCTCCCGTCGTGCGAGTTCGCTCGAATGGGCGGCGGCGTACAATTCCGCGCAGTTGCTGACGGCATCCTGCCCACCATTGGCGGCGATGCTGCGCCACATCCCGGAGGCCATGCCGATGTTTGGACAAATGCAACACCAACCGCTGTTGATCTCGTCGGTGCTCATGCATGCCGAACGCCATCACGACGATCGGGAAATCGTTTCGCGACGTGTCGAAGGCGACATTCACCGCTCGACGTTCAAGGCGATGGCGGCACGCGCGCGCCGCATGGCCAAGGCGCTGGCAGCACTGGACGTGCAGCGCGCAGACCGCGTGGCCACGCTGGCCTGGAACGGCTATCGCCATGTGGAGTTGTACTTCGGTGTCAGTGGTTCAGGCGCCGTATTGCACACGTTGAATCCGCGGCTGCATCCTGATCAGTTGGTGTACATCGTCGACCATGCCGAGGATCAGGTGCTGTTCTTCGACCTGACGTTCCTGCCCCTGATCGAAGCGGTTGCGTCACGCGTGAAAGCGGTTCGGCATTTTGTATTGATGACCGACCGTGCGCACATGCCGGCAACCTGCAACGTACCTGATCTGCTTTGCTACGAGGATTTGCTTGACGCGCAGGATGACAGCTACGCGTGGCCGGTCTTTGACGAAAATACGGCGTCGTCACTTTGCTACACGTCCGGCACCACGGGTAATCCCAAAGGGGCGTTGTATAGCCACCGATCGACGATTCTGCATGCAATGTCAGGCGCCATGCCCGACGCGCTCAACTGTTCGGCCCGCGACACGATTCTGCCGGTGGTGCCGATGTTCCACGTCAACTCGTGGGGACTGATCTACATGGCGGCGATGACCGGCGCGAAGCTGGTGCTGCCCGGTGCGGCGCTCGACGGCAAGTCGCTGTACGAATTGTTCGAAAGCGAGGGCGTCACGCTCTCGGCGGGCGTGCCCACAGTGTGGCAGGGACTGCTGACGCACGTCGAAACGCATGGCTTGAAATTCAGCACCATGCGCAGATCCGTGATTGGCGGATCGGCGTGTCCGCTGGCGATGATCCGCAAATTCCATGACATCTATGATGTGCAGGTCCTGCATGCGTGGGGCATGACCGAAATGAGCCCGCTCGGCACCGTGAGTTCGATGAAGGCAAAACATGTCGAGCAAACGCAGGACGTGCGCTATGCGGTGATGGCCAAACAGGGTCGCGCCATATTTGGCGTCGATATGAAGATCGTGGCCGAAGATGGCACCGAACTTCCATTTGGACACGACACCGCAGGTGATCTGCTGGTGCGCGGACCGTGGGTCGTCGACGAGTACTTCAAGAGCGAAGGCGGCAGTCCATTGCGCGATGGCTGGTTCCCGACGGGCGACGTGGCCCGCATCGACACCGATGGTTACATGCAGATCACGGACCGCAGCAAGGATGTAATCAAGTCCGGCGGTGAGTGGATTGGGTCGATCGATCTGGAAAACATTGCGATGGGACACCCGGCGGTGGCCATGGCGGCGTGCATCGCCGCGTTTCATCCCAAGTGGGACGAGCGACCGCTGCTGGTGGTGATGAAAAAGCCCGGTGCCGAGCTGTCACGCGAGGAACTGCTGGCCTTCTACGACGGCAAGGTCGCCAAATGGTGGACGCCCGACGACGTCGTGTTTGTCGACACCATTCCGTTGGGAGCCACTGGCAAGATGCAAAAGATCAAGCTGCGTGAGACATTCAAGGACTACAAGTTGCCGATGGCTTGAAGCGCGTCGCGGGGCGCCGCCCGCAGCATTTTGCTATACCGAACCGTGCCCCGCGACCCTCGTGCAGCACGAGGATCACAGGGCATCTTGCGGTAGTCAGGGTGCGGTTCGTGCGTAATACGCGATGCCTTCAAGCGTCCAACTGGGGAAATTGGCCAGGATGGAGTTTTTCTCCGCGACGGAGATTGTGTAGAAGTGCGAATTGCCGGTGTTGAAGCGATAGACCGGTAGTGTCTGTGGCGCAACCTGGGGATACGTGCGGAATGCAACGCCTTCCAGGACCCACGACGGGAAGGTCTGCTGTACGTAAAGCTTCTCGGCTTCCGAGATCGTATAGAAGTGGTACGTCCCGGTATTGAAGCGGTACACCGGCAGCGTGTTGGCAACCGGCGCGGTGATGTACACGTAGTAGGCAACCCCTTCCAGAACCCACGTGGGAAAGGTTTGCTGCACGTATATTTTTTCCGCTTCGGAACTCGTGTAGAAATAGTAGAGGCCTGTGTTGAAGCGGTAGAGCGGTACCGCCGGCACGACGACCGCATTGACGTTTTGTGTCACGGTCCCGGACGATGGTGCATTGCCGCTATCGCCAACATAACTTGCCAGTATTGTGTGCGCCCCGAGGGTCAACGCGCTGGTGCTGCACGCTGCCGTGCGAATGTTGCCAGACCCGACGAGGGCCACCGCACCGCAACCGCTGATGCCGACGCCGTTGTCGGTAAACGCGACAGTGCCGGTCGGTGTGACCCCAGTGGTAGTCGATGTCAACGTCACGGCTCCACCGACACTCGATGGATTGACCGAGCTGGCCACCGTGGTTGTGGTTGCAGGCGTGGACGCGCAGGATGCAAACTTGAATGAGCCGATGCGCGTCTGCCAGTTGCCCGCGGTGCCGTTGCCCTGACTGCTGTAATACTGGTTGACGTACCAGAACGTGCAATCGTCCGTGGGATCGACGCTCATCGACGAGTAATCGCCCCAGCGATCGCACGGTGCGCCACCACAGTTGTTGGTTTGCGATCCGGTGCCGGCGATGAGCTGGGTTTCGGTTTGCGGCAATGTATTTGGCGGATCGGTGGCCAAACGTCCGGCATACGCGATGCTTGGAAAGTCGGGCGCCGTGGTACCGGAGGTGCTGTAGCCCAACGCCATGTTGCCCATCTTGTCGACGGCGACGCTGCCCATGAAACGATGCAACGTCGAATCCGGCGCATGGATCTGCTGCTGCACCGGGGTGGTGGCCACCGTCCCGCCCGTGACATCGAACTGCGCCCATTGCATGCCGATGTTGCCGGTCGGTGCGCCAACCGTATGGGTGACCCAAAGTGACTCTGTAGTGCCGATCCTGCGGTACTGCACTTTTTGCATGATCCGGTCGTCGATCATGTCGAGCTTGTTGGTGGTATTGGGCTGCGGGACCACGGCGCCGAACTGGAAGTCGTACGCATTTTGGCTGACGCTTGTCATTGGCCCCAACGTGCCGCCCGCACCGCAGTTGGTACCCGCCGTAAATTTCCGGACCTCGTACTCGAAGATGGTGCCCGATTCTGAAACAAAGTAGTTGGGCGTGCCCGGTTGCACCGCGGCAGCACCTTTGCCCAGATTGTTGCTGGGCACCAGCGTGAATGCATTGGTCGACGGCGGCAGCCACCCCAGCGAATAAGTCAGCGGTGCGCCACTATAAAGATCGGCGCGGCTGAATGAACCGAACGCGACGCCGTTGTAGTCGCCGGCAGGAAAGGTGAACTGATTGCTGGCCATGTACAGGCAGTCGTGCCACAGACCGAACTTGCCGTAGTCGTTGAGGTCATTGACCTGGGGCATCCCGACGCCCCCGGGGTCGGTCCGCACGGCGTACAGCCACCAGCCGCCAGCGACAGGATCGCTGGTTTTGGACGCGGCGATGCATTGGTAGTACGGCGAAATCGGGTCACCGCTGCCGTTGACCGCAAAGGCGAACCACGTCAGCACAAAGCGATCGGCGAGCCAGTCATACAACACGACCGGATCGCCTTGCGAGTTGCCGTTGCACGCCGAGGTGCCGACGCCACTCCACAAGCTGTCTTCCGTAAAGCCGGCGAGGCGCGTGCCTGTCTTGTTGTAGATGCCGACGGCGCTGTTGACCACCAGAATCACGTGATTGGGTCCAACATCGCCGTTGGAGTCGGGCGGCCAGCCGCCGCCGCATACTCCGCCCGTACAGGCGTCTGTTTTGCTCAAGCCCACAAAATTCTGCATGGGGTTCGGCATGGGAGCGTTGGCGCCGCCACCGGCCTGCGGAGCAAGCGAGGAAGGAGGTGCCGTGGTCGCCGTTTTGGCGACTCGTGGCCCGCGCAATAACGGGCGGTACGCTTTGGCGGCGGCGGCGCCGGACACGGCGGGTAGTTTGCTCAAGTCGCCGTTGAACTGGTCGGGGACAACCTTGGTCATTGCGTGAGTCACAAACGCAGCGCTCGACACGTCGGCTGCCAACACCGGTGGTGCAAGGACAAGCAAGATACCCATGGCGGCCATGGCCGCCCACGCGCCAAGCGCATGAATGCGCGATTGCGGCGTTGGTCCACTGCAGATTCTGGAGGCAGCATTGATAGTCACGAGCGTTTCCTTTGGTGGGTCGCGGCGGAAGCGCGGCGACTTGACAACCTGAAGGTAAAGCGGCGATGACAGCACGCCGCACCGGACCTTGCGGCAGGGGCGGGGACAATTCTGACGCTTGCAGTCTGCCACATTGGGGGCCGCACGCAAATACAACGCTACCCGATAGCGAAACGCCGGCGCCAATTGCTATAGTGCGTCGGCGACAATGGCCGTTGCTTGGCGCGCAGACAACGCGCTTTCTTTGGTACCCGACTGCGAAAGGCAGGTTCGCCGATGCAGCAGTACCCGCTTCTCTCGGCGCTGATGGCGCCACGATCCGCCAGCGATTTTCTGACGCAGTCCTGGGGACGACACGCGTGTGTCGCGCATGGCTCGCGTGAGCGACTGCCTGTGATGATGCACGATCGCGCGTTTGCAAGTCCAAGTGCGCTGGCGCATGCGTACAACGGGCGCGTCCGGTTCACCGGCGGCGGATCCGAGCGGATGGCAATGGCCGTCGACGTGCCGCCATCGACGTTGCAGGACATGGGCCTCACGCTGCAGTTTGTCGACATCGCGCACACGGTGCCGGGTACGCACGAACTGTTGCGGCAACTCGAAACGGAGCTTGGCGTGCACGAAGGCGCGGTAAGCATCAGCGCCTTCACATCACCTGTCGCAGATGGCTTACCGGTGCATTACGATGCGCAGGACTTGATCTCCGTGCAGCTGCGCGGCTCTAAACAATTTCATTACGCGCCGGTGACGGAACTTGTCAATCCGTGCGGCTCGCAGTTCACGCCGACGGGACCGCCGTTTGATGATTTGTATCCGCAAGTCGGCAACGGCTTTCCGGATCCTCGGCACGCTTCCTTTTCCGTGGCGGCGATGGTGCCGGGCACGGTACTGTATCTGCCGCGCGGTACGTGGCATCACACTTCGGCCAGTGAAGACTCGCTGTCACTTTCGATCATGATCGATACGCCGCCGGCGTTGCGCTCGCTACTTGATCAATTGCGTTTGGTGCTGCTGCAGGATCCCGAATGGCGTGCGCCGATGTACGGCATGACCGGGGACACGAAGACAGACACTGCGGTGCGTATGCATCTTGCCGACATGATTGCGCGACTGCCGCAGTTGCTGGCGCGCATCAAACCTGACGACGTATTGGAGGCACCGGCGCGGGCAGATCGCCGGTTGCGCCGTCTCGGAATCGAGTCGCGCTTTCAGCGCACGCCCAATGCGCGTTTGCAGATCACACCGTCGGCGATGGCTGGCGTACATACAATTCTGCTGCAACTGGGACATACAACAAGCCTGACCGTACCGATGGCACAGGCGGATATCGTGGCAACCACGGTGCCGCTGTTGCATTGGATCGACGCGCAAATCCATGGCCCATTTACTGCGCAGGAATTGCAGCGAACTTTTCCCGACGTGCCCTTTGCCACGTTGAAGGAAGTGCTCGAATTGTGCGTGAAGGCGCAATACCTTCGCCTGCTTTGGTTTCCTGCGTTGTTACCATGACCCCATCGCTGCAAGACGCACGTGCCGCGCAGCGCTTTGCTGGCGCGTTTGCGCGTGCTGCCGGCGCAATGCCGACGGCCAACAACGACGTTCGGTTGCTGCTGGACAGCAGTGAGAATTTTCCGGCCTGGCTTGACGCCATTCGCGCGGCACAACACTACGTGCTGTTCGAGAGCTACATCATCAATGACGACCGCGTCGGTCGCGAGTTTTGCCTAGCGCTGGCCGATCGGGCGCGTGCGGGAGTTCGCGTGTTTGTCGTCTACGACTGGTTGGGCTCCATGTTCGCCGGTAAACTCTGGGCGCTGGTACGCGCTGCGGGGGCTGAAGTAGTCGCGTTCAATCCGCCAAGTTTTGATAGTCCGCTGGCATGGTTGGCGCGCGACCATCGCAAGTCGATTGTGGTGGATGGGCAAGTGGGGTTTGTCAGTGGGCTGTGCGTGAGTGCCACGTGGGAAGGCAATCCTGCCAAGCGGCTCGAACCGTGGCGCGATACCGGTGTGCAAATTCGCGGTGGCGCCGTCACTGATCTCGAGCGCGCGTTTGCGCAGGTGTGGGTTGCTAGCGGTGGGAAGCGCGACGCGTTGCCGGCGTCAGCGTCACCGGTGCCTGCGGGCACGACGGCGGTGCGTGTCATCGCGGGCACGCCAAGTGCCACCGGTGCCTATCGCACCGATTTGCTCGTCGCCTCCGTGGTGCGTGAACGGTTGTGGCTGACCGATGCTTACTTTATTGCAACGGCAGCCTATACGCAGGCCCTGCGCGCAGCAGCGCAGGATGGTGTCGACGTGCGGCTGCTGGTGCCGGGTGCCAGCGACATTCCCGCGTTGTCGCCGCTGTCGCGGTCCGGCTATCGCCCGCTATTGGAAGCGGGCGTGCGCGTATTCGAATGGAACGGCACGATGCTGCATGCAAAGACCGCTGTGGCGGACAGCTGGTGGACGCGCATCGGCTCCACCAATCTCAATCTCGCCAGCTGGATGTCCAATTACGAGCTCGACGTCGGGATCGAGGACAGTAAGTTTGCGCAACGCATGGAAGCGCAGTACGAGCGCGATCTCACACGGGCGACTGAAGTGATGCTTACCCGCCGCAATCGCGTGCGACGTGCCGAAGGCGAAGTGCAGGATGAGGAAGGACAGGGTCGTGTTCGTCGGGCCGTGTCCGGTAGTGCAGGCCGCGCCGCCGCTGGCGCGGCCAGCGTCGGCAGTGCGTAGGGTGCCGCATTAACGAATCGACGCATGCTCGGGCCAGCGGAAGCAGGGCTGTTGCTCACAATGGCGATGGCCACTTTGGCGATCGCCCTGGTCGCCTTTTTCTTTCCGCGGGTGCTGGCGTGGCCCTTGGCGCTGCTGGCCGCATGGCTTGGCACCGCGTGGGGTGTCAAGGCCTGGAAGCTATGGCGACCGTCCCGACGACGAGGCAGAAGCACGACTTCAGCAGTCGGCGAGATGGACACGGAGCCCCCGGCGGCCGAGCGGGTAGCCGAGCGGGGCTCGGACCGGGTATAATTGCGGGCTGATGCGCCCGTAGCTCAGCTGGATAGAGTACCTGGCTACGAACCAGGGGGTCGTGGGTTCAATTCCTGCCGGGCGCACCAATCAATTCAAGGGCTTACAGCGATGTAAGCCCTTTTTTATTGGTGCGGGTAGCGCAGGGGAAGCGCTACGTTCAATTTCGGCGTCGTTCGCCAACATTCATCTTCGACCTAACAGCTCACGGGCGCCGCCGTGCGACTGGCCGCATCGAAGCGATCGGCGAGCACCAGGATGATGATCTGCACGAGGGTATTGGCGAGCTCTGGGCGTTGTTGTCCGGCGCTCTCGTTGATTGCCAGCCTCGGTGATGAACTCGACGGCGAGGCTGCCGGCTGTGACGATAGCCACGCGCCATGCCAAGAAAATCAAGGTCTTCCTCGAGTTGCGCGCCGGCGACTATAACGGATCGACGTATACGCTCAACTACGACCCCGCAAGCGACACGCTCAGGGGCGGGTACTTCCAAGCGGTTGCGCAACAGAAATTCGATGTCTATTTTGCGCGTGCCAAATGACCGGGCCCTGGCTCGCTGCACGTACCTCCGCGATCAGGCATGTAAGGCGCGACTTGTCCGCAGCGGGAATGCCCCGAGCCTAGCGTGGCACAGAAGGAAAGTGGTCGGCGCGGCCCACGATCGATGCCGTAGCCATCAATTCGCCGAGCAGTGCCATCGATGCGGAGCCGGAAACGCAATAGGGGTCGAGGGTGGCGCTTTCCGAATACTTGAGCAGCAGGGCCGCGTTCACGCGCTCCAGGTTAACGAGACCCATCGACCAGCTGGCGAATTTCCTTTCGCTGATCTCCTCGTAGGAAAGGATCACCACATCTTCATGCCGTTTATCCGCAGCAATCTGGTTGTACAGCGCGTTGACCTGCAGACGACCTCCCTCCAGCAACTGCAAGAACAGGCGCCCGCTCGAGCAAAGAACACCGGTGATGCCGCTGGCGGGATTGTGGACCTTGGATTGCGACAGGATCGTGCGCAGTTCCTCCTGCGAAACATCGTCGACCGCTCTGCTTGCATACAAAAGGCGTACCAGCATGGAATTCTCCGTTATCGATCTCGGGTTTAAGCGTTTTTCTTGCTGAGCAGCGAAAGGAATTCGCGCCGCAGGTTGGGGTCCTT